>CAZOHR010000145.1:0-8103 GCA_964579045.1 uncultured Bacteroidales bacterium
ACTGGTGGTGATGATGTTGAGATAAAATACGATTACAAAAACTGATTTGATAAAAATTACAGTATATTAGTTTTTACTGTTAACAAAAATTTATTTTTGTAGCAAAATTCATTTATGACAGATCCTGCACAGAATACAATTCCTTGGAATGATTACTCATCTTACGTGAAAAGAAATTTTGGTGTCAGGGTGCAGAAAATCTCTGTAGATGCAGGTTTTACTTGCCCAAATAGAGATGGCAAAATCAGTTCACACGCCTGCATTTATTGCACAAATGAAAGTTTTAGTCCATTCTATTGTAGCCCGCAACTTTCGGTAACAGAGCAACTCGAAAAAGGAATTGCTTTCTTTAGTCCAAAATATAAAACACAACGCTATCTAGCATATTTTCAATCTTACACAAACACTTACGATACTATCGAAAAGCTGAGAGCATTGTACACTGAAGCGCTTTCGGTAAGTGGTGTAGAAGGCTTAGTAATTGCCACAAGACCTGATTGTATAAACAAAGATATTCTGTTAATGCTAAAAGATGTTTGCAATGGAAGGTATCTCAGTGTAGAATACGGAGCCGAATCAACGAATGACGCAACACTTGATTTTATTAATCGTGGTCATTCTTGGCAGCAAACAGTTGATGCAGTTATTCTAACCAACAGTTTAGGTATAAATTGCGGTTTACATTTGATAATTGGTCTGCCGGACGAAAACGAAGAAGATTTTTACAATCACGCAAGAAAGATTTCGAAATTACCTATTCAGACCTTAAAAATTCATCAAATGCAGGTTCTTAAAGGAACTGGTCTAGAAATGATTTATAAGACTCTGCCCGGATTGTTTTATGATTTAAACATTGAAAACTACACGAAAATCATAATTAACTTTCTCGAATTGCTAAATCCTGAGATTGTCGTTGAGAGATTTACCAGTGAGTCACCAAAAAATATTCTTATTTATCCAGACTGGAAAGGGAAAAAGAATTTTGAAATTAGTCATATCGTGGCAAATACAATGAATGCAATTGGAGCTTATCAGGGAAAACTGTATAAATCAGAATAAATATACATTTAAATGAACCTTTTTAATTTCCATACCCACAATATTGACGAAAAAAACGGCATTATTAACTGTTTTCCTGAAGGGCCATTCCCATCTGACAAAATGCTTTCATGTGGTTTACATCCTTGGCATTACAGCAACAATTTTAAAGAAGCGATTGGTGGAATATCTGAATTGGCCGAGTCGGGAAAGATTGTAGCTGTAGGTGAAACAGGTTTTGATCCAAAATCTCCTGTCAGCTTGGAAATCCAGAAAGAAATTTTTCTAGAACATCTATTTATTAGTGAGAAATACCAGCTTCCAATAATTGTACACTGTGTTAAGAATTTTAATGTCTTAATTGATGTCGTTAAGACACACAAACCCGCACAAGCAATGATTATTCACGGCTTTAACGGAAAAATAAGTTTTGTGTGCGAATTAGTTAAGAATGGATTTTATTTCTCTGTATCCGAAAATATTTTGAAAAATCCTGATAAAGCCAAAATTTTCTTCTCATTTGTGCCATCGGACAGAATATTCTTCGAAACCGACGATTTGCATGGAGATATCTCTAATATTTATAATTTTGCTGCCGGATATATGAATACAAGTTTGACAGAGCTTTCAAAAATAGTGGAAGACAATTTAAAACGAATTGGATTATGAGTTGGTATGAACGTACAGAATTGCTATTGGGTAAAGAAAATCTTGAAAAGCTTCGCAATTCAAAAGTATTAGTATGTGGATTAGGTGGTGTTGGTGGCGCAGCAGCAGAACAACTTGTGCGTGCAGGCGTAGGAAATATTTGCATTGTTGATGCCGATGTGGTTTCAGAGACAAATATAAATAGGCAAATTATTGCGACACATAAAAATATTGGGAACCCAAAAACACAGGCTTTTCGTGAAAGATTATTAGCAATTAATCCTGACCTAAAACTCAGCGAAAAGAATGTTTATTTAAAGGACGAATTGCTAGTTGATACTCTAAAAATGGATTGGGATTTTGTGGTAGATGCAATAGATACATTCTCCCCAAAATTAAATCTGATAAGAATTTGCCATCAGAATAAAATTCCTTTTGTAAGTAGCATGGGAGCAGGTGGCAAAATCGATCCTCAAGCCATAAAAATTGCCGACATTTCAAAATCGTTTAACTGTGGATTGGCACGAATGCTCAGGAAAAAATTGCACAGAATCGGAATATTTGAAGGAATAACAGTAGTATTCTCAGAAGAAAAAGCAGATAAGGACGCTATTGTTGAGGAGGAATCCGAAAATAAAAAGTCGAACTGCGGGACAATTAGCTATATGCCAGTGATATTTGGATGTATGTGTGCATCGGTTGTGATAAGGCGACTAATAGAGAAGTGAAAATAACTAAATTTGTAACTATTTAGGCATTATGTCCAAACTAGAATTCTTTATTTGTAGTTGGTAGTGGTAGTTGGTAGTTGGTAGTCCGTCCAGCCGCAATCGCTTATTAGGATTCCATTTTTGAGAGAAAAGGCAGAATCTCGTGTTTACTACAATTTTTACCGACTACAGACCACCAACCACATTCTTTTAACAGAGACCTAAAGAATTGCATAAATTCTAATAATCCCAACTTTTCTCTCTTTTATCATAATGGTTTATTGCAAACTGAATAGTTGGTCTCGCTTTGGTATTATTTGATCCACCATAAACAAAAAATACTCCCAATCTAAAACGTTGACGCTGAATCTTAAAAGTTCTCTCAATGCCAAAATAATAATCAAAATAATGATAATTCGATTCTTTAATCCAAGTATAGTTAAATCCGGTTATGGTGAAAATTTTAAGCTTTTTTACCAAGGGGATATTGCTTCCAAAAGCTCCATTAAAGTGATGAACACCGTGTAGTTCGATATACCAGTCGGTAGTATAGATTGTAGAATCTTGTAGTTGATTTTGCATTGGAGTTGAGAAAAACCAGTTATCGCCACGTGGAAATATCTTGTAATTCTCGTAAAACATTTTTGTAGTATTCAGAAACTTGCCCGAACCTAGTTTTATGGTTGATGTTCCATAAGTCCTCACTTTAATATCCTGAATAATTGATGCTTCAACAAAATCGAAATTTATCTCACTGCTAAAAACTTTTGGAATACCCTTATTGTAAGATAATGAAAATGTAGGCCACTTACTGCCAAGTACTACCTTTTCGTAAGGTTCCGACATATATTTCTGAAACGGAATAAACTTAAATTCGGCCTTACCAGAAAATAATTTATAAGGTTCGAAGTCCCTTGGAATATTGTTTTCAACCCAATCATCGGTAATTGTCCCAAATTTATAATCAGCGATAGAACGATGTTCACGAAGGTCAAAAGATAAATTGAAATAAATCCCATTAATTATTTCGGTAGAATGTCCTAAACTTAAATAAATTGCTTCGATATAATTCGATCTGTCGATAAGTCCTGTAAATGATTCATTTGGTTGAACCATATCAAAATTTCTTCCTATCCCCACACTAAACTTTGATAGCTTAATCGGGTTATAAGTGTAGTCTATATAAAAACTCCCTTTAATATCTTCGTTTCTAATACCATAATTTGCATTCAGATATGTCAATAAACCTGTGTGATTTTTAAACTTCTTGTAGTACATCAAATATGGTCCTATCCTTAGACCTCCGATAGCAAATGGATTTGCCAAACCACTTAGGCTCGTTATCCAAATATGCTGTTGCTTTTCTCTGTTAAAGAATCCAAAACCCCAGAGACCTATATCGCCCAAGGTCACTTTATTATAAGCATTATCAATTGAATCAAGATACTGTTTAGTATTCTGAGCAGCCTCTATGCTGTCTTTAATAAAAATAATTTTTTGTTCATCAGGTGTCAAAGGTTGAGGACGAATTTTCTCCCAATAGGAGGAGTCCCTCTCGTATGCTTCCTGTGCAGTAACCGCAAGCTCATTATTAAAATATCTTTTCGAATAGTCAACATTTAATTCAAAGTTGTCATAACTTACAACAGTGTTCCCTGTAAACTGAGTTCTGTTTTCTTTGGTTGTATAGTCGAACTCTTGTCTCTTAACGAGCCAAACAGAATCATTAAACAATTCATATTCCTGCTGAATTCTAAAATTATCATACAGAATAAGTGATCCCGGCAACACCGACAAATCAATTCTTCTTATTGCATACGATCCAAAAATGATATCAATATACCCTTCAAATGTTGAGTTTCCCTTAGTTCGTGGTGTTACTTTAATATGATAAATCATCATATCGTTTTCGAACCATGTGCCTTCGAGTTTAAACTTGTATGACAAAACTGAACTCACATTTAAAGGGGAAACAAACGGTATCTCGCTAAGGTTTCCTATATTTAGTAAATTCTGATAAAAATCAAATTTAGCTTCAGTTGTTGATAAGAAAAATAAGTCTTCGGTATTGCCGTACTTCTCGAATCCATTGCGAATTTCTTTTACATTGTCGGGATATTGATAGTTTAGTTCCAACTTTATCTCAGCCATATTCATGCTATTGGCCAATCGCATACGTTCGTACTTTTGCTGATTTAACTTTTCTGTTTCTATTAATGCTGGATCTTTTTCAAATTCATCATCTTCAACATTATCAGTCATCAAGGTGTCCTTAGCAGCTTTTTCTTCCCTCTTTTTTCTCTCCTTTTCAGTGATTACCTCTTTTGCTTTGATATAAACTTCGCATTTATACGACTGAGCTTGGCGAGAATTCTTATCCTTCGCATCAATAGCATTTTGAATAATATCGTAAGCAGGATCACGTCTTTTTGCCTGCACTTCGATTTCGCTTATCTGAGTTACAGAAGAACTTAACCAAATATTTTTCACATTCTCACCACGTTGAACTACAACAGGCAAAACTTTAGTATCATAACCAATAGTTGAGAAAACTATTTCGTAATCACCATCTTCAAGTTTGAGATAATACCTGCCTTTCTCGTCAGTGGTTGTGCCTAATTCGGTGTGTTTTACATAAATATTGACAAATGGTAGCGGAACATT
This sequence comes from uncultured Bacteroidales bacterium, assembly GCA_964579045.1. GTDB lineage: Bacteria > Bacteroidota > Bacteroidia > Bacteroidales > ML635J-15 > Bact-19. The sequence continues at coordinate 5,061 of CAZOHR010000145.1, forward strand.
ATTTTCATCGTAAACATATCCAATAATACTCTGTGCAGACAAGAAATCATTTGAAATAATGAACAGCAATGCAAAAACTATAAATATTTTTAATTGCTTCATTATTCAGTGGTTATTAATTTAGAATATTAACGTAGAAAAGATGTTATTATTTTCATTTGTATAGAACAAAATCTAGCATTAAACAGAAATTGCTTTCTACTTGAAAGTCTATTTTATATTACAGAATTTAAGCAACAAAGATTCTACTTAGTTTCTAGAAATTCGCTAATGTTTTTATAAATTCTGTCAGTAATATTTTCAGACTCTGCTTTTATAAATTTCTCTCCTACAATTTTCTCATACAATTCGATATACCTCTCCGAGATGCTTTCAACAATTTCGGGTGTCATTTCTGGTACTGTTTCGCCAGGTTGACCTTTAAAATTGTTTTCCATTAGCCATTCTCTAACAAACTCCTTTGAAAGTTGACGTTGGTTTTCGCCTTTATCAAATCTCTCTTGGTAAGTATCGAGATAAAAATAGCGAGAAGAATCTGGAGTATGAATTTCATCAATTAGATAAATTTGTCCATCTTTTTTTCCGAATTCATATTTAGTATCAACCAAAATTAATCCCATTTTTTTCGCAATTTCCTGTCCACGAGCAAATAACTTGAGTGAATATTCCTCAAGTTTAACGTATTCCTCTGCATTAACATAACCCTGCGCAATAATCTCCTCTCTGGAAATATTCTCATCGTGTAATCCTAATTCGGCCTTTGTTGTTGGAGTAAGAATAGGTTTTTCAAATGCTTGATGCTCTCTCATTCCATCAGGAATTTTTACGCCACATATTTCTCGTGCTCCATTTTTATACTCACGCCACGAACTTCCGGTAAGATATGCTCTAACTATCATTTCGACAGGATAAGATTCGCATCTGTGACCCACAGTCACCATTGGGTCCGGACTAGCGAGTTTCCAATTTGGAACAATGTCGGATGTTGCGTCGAGAAATTTTGCTGCAATCTGATTAAGCACCTGCCCTTTGTAAGGAATTCCCTCAGGAAGAACTACATCAAAAGCAGAAATACGGTCGCTGACAACCATCACTAGTAAATCATTGTTAATATTATAAACGTCTCTCACTTTGCCTACATACAGGCCTTTTTGATTCTTAAAATTGAAACTTGTTTTTGTTACTGCGTTCATAAAAATTTGGTTTTATCTAATTACTGTTTTTACACTTTGATAATCTATTTTTCGTTTCTCTCGTATGCCTCAACAATTTTCCCTACAACTTTATGGCGGAGGATATCACATTTTTCAAATTCCACAAAAGATATTTCTGGAATATCACTTAAAATCTTCTTGGCTGTGAGTAATCCTGATTCCTGTTTACGTGGCAAATCAATTTGTGTAAGGTCGCCAGTTACAATAAACTTAGAGTTTTCGCCCATACGAGTAAGAAACATTTTCAACTGAGTATAAGTTGCATTTTGCGCCTCATCGAGTATTACAAAAGCATCATTTAGAGTTCTGCCACGCATAAATGCCAATGGAGCAATCTGAATTACCTTTTCCTCCATGTACTTTTCGAGCTTTTTATGAGGCAACATGTCGAGTAATGCATCATACAGAGGTTGCAAATATGGATCAAGCTTTTCGCGAAGATCGCCAGGCAAAAAACCAAGATTCTCACCAGCTTCTACAGCAGGTCGTGAAAGGATTATCTTCTTAACTTGCATTTCTTTAAGAGCTTTCACTGCAAGAGCAACCGATGTATATGTTTTTCCTGTTCCAGCGGGTCCAATTGCAAATATCAAATCGTTTTTACGATATTCTTCTATTAGAATCTTCTGATTTTTTGTTTTTCCTTTTATTGGCTTGCCATAAATGCTGTAAAGCAACACATCACCTTCTTCATCGTTGTCAACCGAATTGCTTCCATTACCGACAATTTCTTTAACTTCGGTAGGTGTAAGCCTATTAAATTTATGAAAATGAGAAATGAGTGCCTGAAGTTTAATTTCAAAAATAGAAATCTCTTCTATCTCGCCGGCAACTTTTACAATGTCTCCCCTCGCTATTATTTTTAATTTTGGAAAGTGTTTAACAAACTCAGCAAAATTAATTTCTCTCACTCCATAAAACTTGTTAAAATCTTCTATGTCAATTAAAATAGTTTTTTCGGTCATCTGATAAAAATATGATAGATTTGCGTTAACAAATAAAACTAAATTTTAACTTTAAACTGTTATTTTTTTTTACTAGTTTTCAATAATTTTTAACATTATAAAGTGGCACGAATTATCACATTCACAACAGACTGGAACAACAGCGATTACTATATTGGTGCTGTTAAAGCCTCGATTATTTCGAAGCTGCAAGATGTTGTTTTTGTTGACATTAGCCATAATATTGAATCATTTTCAATCTCACAAGCAGCATTTATTTTAAAAAGTTCGTTTAAAGGTTTTCCTGATGGCACCATACATATTATCGGAGTAGACAGCGAACCTGACAAAAATGGAAAAATTCTCATAGCTAAATATAGGTCTCAATATTTTATTTGTAACGATAATGGCTGTACTGGTTTAATATTTGACGAAAAACCCGAAATTGTAGCACTCACAGAGACAGGTTTCGCTTTTGAAGGTTCATGTTTCACCGAATTAAATCTATTTGCTGATATTGCTGTTTATATTGCAAAAAATGGAGATTTATCAGAACTTGGTAAAATTGTTGACGATGTTAAAAGAAACGCTGGCCTAGAAGCACAAATTGAACCTGATATGATTAATGGCGAAGTAATTTACATCGATTCTTATGGCAATGCTATTACAAATATTACCAAGGAGATTTATGATGATTATGTTGCTGGAACGCAATTTGAAATTGTTTTAAATACTAATAGATTTAAGGCATTTGAAATTCACACTTCATACAAGCAGGTAGAAAGTGGCAAAATAGTTTGTATCTTTAATTCGCTTGGCTTACTCGAAATCGCTGTTCGTGAGGGAAAAGCAAATCAATTGTTGAATTTGAACAGAAAAGCAGCT
>CAZOHR010000145.1:8113-8912 GCA_964579045.1 uncultured Bacteroidales bacterium
AGATACAAGTTATGAAGAAACTTATCATCATCATACTATCCATTCTTAGTTTAGGTTTTTGCAATGCACAAAAAACATATTTTGCAGAAGTTAAAACCTACATGGGATACATAGCCCCCCACCGCCTTGGAATGGAGTCATTGTCACAAGATAATACATATGGATTTGAGTTAAATTATATTATCGAAAATAAGTTTGACGAATTCTACAAGAAAAAGTACAATTTTCCTTTTTCTGGATATGGTGTTAGTTTTGGCAATCTAGGTAATCCAGATGTTCTTGGAAATGTTTTTTCGGCATACACAATGATGGAATTAAAGCTGTTTAGTTTAAAGTCTTTTTCGCTAAATTCACGCATTAGTCCTGGCCTTGCATATTTGACTCAGAAATATGACAAAATCTCAAATCCCGAAAACATTGCTTTAGGTTCACACATTTGTTTTTATTTTAATCTTAGTTTCAACTTCTTTTATCGCTTCACAAAACCTGGTCTTGATCTAAGAATCTCTCCAGGACTGCTACACTATTCCAACGGTGGTGTTATAAAGCCTAACCTTGGGTTGAACCAACCATATTTATCAATATCTTTAAGTAAAAATATTGCAACTAGCATTAATTCCAAAGAACCCGAATATAGTCGTGACCATTTGCGAAAACATGAGATGTGGATAATTGGAACATTGACATATTCGGATGAATACAGCAGACCACCAGAAGGACGTGGTGGTGGATTTTTATGTAGTACTATCGCATTTGGTTACAATTATCAGTATTCTGAAATTGGCAAAATAGGAATCTC
>CAZOHR010000146.1:0-8885 GCA_964579045.1 uncultured Bacteroidales bacterium
TTTTGGTTTCATTAATGGTATTTACAATGCTAACAACATTTATGTAAAATACTATTTGGAAGATCAAACAGCTATCAGAGGTGCTGTAAGAATTGGTCACAGAAATTTCATTGACCAAGAATTTGTTACAATGGATATGGACGTTCCAGATCCTCTTATGACTGTAACAGACGTTTACACGTTCAATTCAACTAACATTGGATTGGGTGGTGATTATTTAATGTATCGCGGTAAGGGTAGAGTACAAGGCTACTTTGGTGGTGGCGCTTTTATCAACTACAACAGTTGGAAAGAATCTTTCACTTATGGCAATGCAATGACTACACAGTTTAATTCTCCAACTTGGTATGACTTTGGTCTTGGTGCTCAGGTTACAGGTAGTGAAAGAACTTTAGCAAACTACAACAACACTTCATTAGGACTTACACTTCGCGGTGTTATTGGTGTTGAATATTTCTTTGCTCCAAAAATTTCTGTTGGGGGTGAAATGGGCTTAGGCATCAATTGCAACCAAGACGGTGGCTACACTACTGTTGAGCGTTGGACTGGTACAGACCGTGAAGTAGTAACAACAAAAGTTGCAAACGATGGTTTTATCGGTATTGACAATTTCACATCAGGTTCATTATTCATTATGTTCCATTTTTAGTATTTAATGAAAAAGAGTAATAATTTAAAATTTTAATGTTATGAAAAATATTATTTCAATCATGTTAGTTGCCTCTTTAGGCATGTTGTTAGTGTTCTCAGGTTGTAAAGAAGATGAATATGTTCCAGAACCATTAAAAATGGTAACTGTTTCAGGAACTGTTAAAGGTGATATGGATTTAGGTAATGCTGGTATGGAAGACGTTCCAGACGGAACCAAAATTATTTTCCGTATTGATTCACAAGATTTATGCGCTAGCCCAATAGCTGGTTATACTTACCAGACTTTGCAATATGAAACAACTGTAGTTGATGGTTCATATACTATTAGTTTACCAACTGTTAAATTCCAGGGCGTTAATGTAGATATAGTTCCTGTTGATTTCTCAACTGATCAGACTCAAGCTGATGATACAGAAAAAGAGAAAACTTTCTGGGGAATTGCTAATGCAGTAACTACAATGGAAGGCGAAAGATATTTTGTTGACTTAACTTACAATGTTTGGTAGTCTTTAAAATAATTATATTAGAAATGCTCTCTTCGGGGGGCATTTTTTTTATCAGATGGTCATAAATAAAAATGCAAAGAAATGACAAACTGAACCACCTAAAATCGAAATATGCCAAATACCATGTCCAAAAGGAATTTTCTTAATAAGATAAAATGCAACTCCTGCACAATAGCTTAAACAGCCTGCCAATATAAACCATAACGTTGTGCCCGAGGCATTCTTTATCAAAGGAACTACCGCGATAACAATTATCCAGCCCATAGCAACATAAAGCCAAGCAGATAGTTTTCTTTCAAAACTCCCGCCCTTGTAATAGAAAAGCTTGTAGATTACTCCAACAATAGCAATGCTCCAAATTATCCCAAAAATCGTCCATCCAAAAGCACCATTTAAGGTTACCAGGGTAATTGGAGTATAAGTCCCCGCAATTAATATGTAAATCATACTATGATCAAGCAGATTAAGTCGTGATTTCCTTCTAAGGTTCTTCGCACCATGAAATATTGTAGAAGAAATATAGAGCGCAATCATTGAAGAACCAAAAATACTAAAACTCACAATTTTCCAGACATTGGCTTCGATAGAAGCAAAAATCACCAATATTACCAGACATGCGATCGCAATCATCACTCCCACCCCATGACTGATAAAATTAAATCTCTCCTCAGCCTTAATCAAACGTTTCGATTTCATTTATTTTCTTTTACTAGCAACTCAAATGTTTCAAATGCACTTTGCGTTTCGCTAGTTTGAGTAATTCCACCATAAAGAAGCTCAATCGAGTATGATTCAGATTCTAATTTCTCCACAAGATTTATTGTTAATAGAGTTTTATAATCTACATTTGAGATTTCACAATTACCAACTTCTATAATATCCTCCTTCAGCTTAATCCTATAACTAATCGAATCAGAATAAATATTAGTGCAATCAAACACAATTGACTTTACTTCTATATCAATAATTATCTTGTCAGAATCACCAGTTAACTGTCTTGGAACAACATTTACAACAGGTGCAGGCTTATAACATGTTACAACAGGTGGAGCACATGAGTTTACAGCCCCAGTTAAGCCAATAATCAGTGCTCCTATTCGTATCTTCTTTGCTATCAAAAATTTATTTTTACCACCTGAAAAATAAACCAGTACTGAAACTGTTGCGAAAGCTACTGACAGACCTATAAAAATAATCCAAATGTATATGTTGCCTTTCATATTATTGCTTTTTGTTAAGACTTAACCGATTGGAAAAAAACTTCAATCAATAATTTTTAAATTAAATTGTTCAAATGAATAAGAATCCTTAGTTAATTCCTCTAACCTAAAATAATAAAAGTGTAAAGAATAATTGCCAGGTAGCAATTCCTCTACAATATTCATCTCTAATCGTGATGATTGCTCCTGTGAAAGTAATTTACAACTATCCTCACATATTTTAACCTCCTCTTTGTAAATTCTGTAACTTATATAGTTATAATACATGTACTCACAGTTGAATGAAATTAAAGAATTATTTTTATTTAGCACAATCGTCCCTGCTTCACTAACAGAATCGACACATGTCATTTCAGGAGTAGGAGCTACGTCGTAGCATGTTACTACTGGCCTACATCCGTTTGATACCGCTGTAAGACCAATGATAATTGCTCCAATTGCCAATTTTTTCTTAAGAAAATATTTATTCTTACCACCTGTAAAATAGACACCCAGCGATATTGCACCAAACGCAAAAAATAACCCACCTAGCACAAGATAAAGATAAACATGATTTTTCATAGTAGTAGAATTTATGTTTAAACCTATTGATAAAAATCTTACCAAATTTAGTGAAAAATTATCAACAAATCACAAAGAAGAAAATTGTTTCAAATACTTTTACGAAAAAGAGATTAGAATGTAAGCTTTAAAAAAACTTTATCAATCAAAAATTTTTAAATCAAATTGTTCAAATGCATAAGAATCATTTGTTAATTCTTCTAGCTTAAAATAATAAAAACGCAGGGAATAAGTGCCAGACAGTAACTCCTCTGTAATTCCCATCTCTAATCGTGATGGTTGCTCCTGTGCAAACACTTTACAACTATCCTCACATATGTTCACTTCCTCCTTGTAAATTCTATAGCTTACGTAGTTGTAAAACATGTATTCACAGTTGAATGAAATTAAAGTATCATTCTTATTTAGCACAATAGTTCCTGCTTCACTAACAGAATCGACACATGTCATTACTGGATCTACTGCTACTTCGTAACAACTAACTACAGGCCTACATCCGTTTGATACAGCTGTAAGACCAATGATAATTGCACCAATTGCCAGTTTCTTCTTGAGAAAATATTTATTCTTGCCACCAGTAAAATAGACCCCCAGTGATATTGCACCAAATGCAACAAATAACCCACCGAGCACAAGATGAAGGTAGACATGATTTTTCATAGCAGTGAATTTATGTTTAAAATTGTTGATAAAAATCTTACCAAATTTAGCTAAAAATTATCAACAAATCGCAAAGAAAAAGATTGTTTTTATACTTTTACGAAAAAGAGATTAGAATGCAGGAAGACTTTTTACATTTCATATTCCAGAACCGACTATGGGACAATGACAAGCCTTTGCTCATAAGTGGAGAACAACTTGAGATTATCGAAACTGGATTGCATAATCTTGATTCGGGGCCAGATTTCTTTAATGCTAAAATCAGAATTGGCAACACTATATGGGCAGGGAATATTGAGATACATATTAATTCTAGCGATTGGTACCGACATAACCACCAAAAAGATTTCGCATATAACAATGTTATTCTACACGTAGTTTACAATTATGACAAAGCAGTCGTTCTGCCTGGAGGAGATGAGATTCCAACTTGGGAAATAAAATTCCCTCATATACTTTATAACAAATATGCAGAATTTAAAAACAATTGCACTCCTATTCCATGTCATGATTATATAGATCTTGTAAATGATTTTAAAGCTTCATTGTGGTTTGATAGAATGGCCGCTGAGAGACTGCAAAACAAATCGAGTAGAATTAGTGAATTATTGCAAAAAACCAACGATAATTTTGAAGAGAGTTTCTATATAAGTCTAGCCAGAAGCTTCGGCTTTGGTATTAATTCTGACCCTTTCGAGCATTTGGCATTTTCACTACCTCTTTCTGTTCTTAGAAAATACAATGATAGCATCTTTAAAACTGAAGCATTGCTTTTTGGACAATCTGGACTATTAGAAGAAGCTATTAACGACAATTATGTTATTGAATTACAGAAAGAATATAATTTTCTGCGAAAAAAACATAATCTTAATCCAATACCACAAGGTATATGGAAAAAATCCAAATTAAGACCTAGCAATTTTCCACAGGTACGAATTGCTCAATTTGCGTCGCTGATGACCGGTTTTCAGGGTTTGTTTTCTTCTGTTTTTGAAACTGGAAATTTATCCGAAAGTCACAATTTTTTCAAACTTAGTGTCTCAGACTACTGGCAAACTCATTATCTTTTTGGCAAGCCAGTCGAAAAAGCATCCACAGGATTTGGCTCTCTAGCATGGGAAATTATCGCCATAAACACTATCGCCCCATTCGCATTTTACTATTTCTCACATTGCAAACCCGAAAACAGCACAGAAATAGTTACTGATTGGCTTTGCAGCCTTAAACCTGAAGATAACAGAGAAACACGTGCATGGAGAACAGAAAACATAACGGCAAAAAATGCATACGAATCTCAGGCTTTGATAAATTTAAAAAAGAACTATTGTGATTATCACAAATGCCTTAATTGTGCAATAGGAAATGAAATATTTAAGGAACTAAATAAATTCTAAATTTTCTTTAAACAAATTTGCACTAGCGAGGTTTTAAATCGTAACTTTGTATCTGATGAAAAAACTGGTGACGGTAATATTATTGTTTATGTCGGTGTATACTTACGCTACGCATAACCGTGCAGGCGAAATCACCTACCGTCAGTTAAGTGATCTCACCTTTGAAGTCACAATTGTTACATACACTGCAACTGGTCCTGGTTGGACTGCAGACAGACCTAGTCTGGAAATATTCTGGGGCGACAATACTAGTACTTTACTCGACAGATCAGAAGAGGTTTTCCTTCCAGATTATTATAAAAGAAATAAATATGTTGGCACTCACTCTTATCCTGGTCCAGGTATTTATGTTATAGTTGTAGAAGACCCTAACAGAAACTTAGGTGTGAGTAATATTCCCAATTCTGTAAATACCATTTTCTCTATTTCAACCACAATGCTTATAAGTGCTACAATAGGCACCAATAATACTCCAATACTTACTCAGCCTCCAATTGACAAAGCGGCAGTAGGACAGGTTTTTATACATAACCCAGGAGCATATGACCCAGACGGTGATAGTATATCATATAAACTTACAACCTGCCGATCTAATAATGGTGAGCCAATTACAGGTTACACCTTTCCTGAAGCTTCAGAATCTCTAACCGTTAATGCCATTACAGGCGATCTAATCTGGAATACTCCTGTTACTCCAGGGATTTACAATATCGCTATGCTTATTGAAGAATGGCGCGATAAGGTCAAGATAGGCTCCATAATTCGTGATATGCAAATTGAGGTTTATCAAACCGACAATGTTCCTCCTATTATTCTTGCAGAAGATGTAATTTGTATTGAGGCAGATTCACTCTTAAAATTTACAGTAACTGCCACAGATGCAAATGACGATGTGATAACTCTAACAGCAAATGGAGCTCCTTTTGTAATGGCAGAATCGACTGCATCATTTATTCAAACGGTTTCGGAACCTGGTTATGCTGAAGGTGAATTTTCGTGGCAATCGAGTTGTTTAAATGTACGAAGACAGCCTTACCCACTAAACTTTAAAGCAGAAGATAACAGCTCTCCAGTAAGTCTAGTAGATATTAAAAATGTTAGTATTGTTGTTGTAGGACCAGCAGTTGAAAATGTAACCATTAGCAGCACACCCTCAACAATCAGTTTAGCATGGTCTCCAAATTATTGCACAAATGCCACTGGATATAATATCTACAGAAGAATTTCGGCATCAGGTTTTGTTCACGACTTTTGTGAAGTTGGAGTTCCAGCTAGTACAGGGTATGCAAAAATTGCAAGCATTGACGGTATTAATAATACCAGTTATAACGACATAGGTATTTCTCAGGGTCATGAGTATTGTTATCTGATAACTACTTTCTTCGAAGATGGTGCTGAAGGTTATGCGTCTGAAGAAGTTTGTGCAACACTTATCCGAGGCATTCCTACAATTACAAATGTCAGCGTACTAAGCACTGACGAGAGCACAGGTGAGATTTATCTTGCATGGTCAAAACCAACACAAATAGATATCGGAACTGCTCCTGGACCTTACCAATATGTAGTTTATCGGTCCGAAGGTTATTATGGCGAAAACCCTGTAGAAATCCAAGTTATTGACAATATCGATGATACTACTTTTAATGATAATGGGCTTAACACTAAAGATAATCCATATTCATATAAGGTTGAATTCTACAATAATGAACCTGGCAATAGATTTTTAATTGGATCACCAAACATCGCCTCGTCTGTTTATATTGGATTTGAACAGATGGAAAATGCCCTGAAGATTAAATTTAACAAAAGTGTGCCTTGGGTTAATGATGAGTATTCTGTGTTTAGATATGTTGAGTCAATCGCAGATTATGATTCGATAGGAACTACCCCAGATAATTATTTTATTGATGAAGGTTTAATCAATGGACGTGAATATTGTTATTATGTAAGGTCATCAGGTTCCTACTCGACTCCAGGAATTATTAATCCTATTATTAATCTATCTCAGATAAACTGTGAAGAAGCAATTGATACTACCGCGCCTTGTCCACCATCAGTAAGTGTACAATCTTTTTGTGATTCAATTTACAATCAAGTTAGATGGATTTTCTCAGATACTTGTTATAATGATATCTTGAATTATAAATTATATTTTTCTCCGTATCTTGATGGTGATTTTAGTGTAATTGCAACTGTAAACGCTGCTACATCCAACTTTACTCATTTTCCTGACTTAGGAATGGCCGGCTGTTATTATGTTACCGCTATAGATTCATTTGCAAACGAAAGTGTAATTTCGAACAAAATATGTCTCGACGACTGCACATATTACATTTTACCAAATGTTTTCACCCCCAATGGTGACGGTATTAATGACTTTTTCAGACCAATAGACCCTTACTATTTTGTTGAAAAAATAAATATCCAGATATTTAACAGATGGGGACAACTGATGTACGAAACAGAAGACCCTGATATCAACTGGAATGGTACAAATTATCGTAATGGGAACGTCGTTAGTGATGGAGTATATTTTTATATTTGTGATGTCTATGAACAAAGACTTACAGGGATAGAAATCCGTCATCTTACTGGGTTTGTTCATGTTTTTAACGCAGATGCATTTACACCAGCCGAAGAATGAGAAAAGCAATAATTCATATTATCCTGCTTACAGCATTTGCTTCTGCATCTTTTGCACAAGAGAAAATTCCGGTGGATTATTACAAAGCATTGAATTACTATTCGCATGAGAATTACGATTCTGCATTAATTCAACTTAATTCTTGTACTGATGATCCAAATTGTGCGATTTTTACAGCCAAAATCCTATTTGATACTGGTAACTATTCCAGTGCTATCGAAAAATTTAAATCAATAATTGAAATTTCGCCCAAAGAAGCAAGTTTTGGTCTTGCCACTATTTATGCTGAAATGGGTTTTGCCGACGAATCTATTGTCTGGTTAGAAAAATATTTCGAATGCAAAAATCCCAAATCCTATTCCGAAATTATCACAATAAAATCCTTTGATAACATCTCGAATAGCTCAGAATGGAGAGAATTTTGGAATGAGAGCAGATATTCTAAGAAAGATGAAAAACTTTCAGAATCTAAATATCTGATTAAAAGTGGCAATCCTCTAGCGGCAGTGGATTTATTACAATCGGAAGATTTTGGATCTTTAAATTATCTTAAGTTTCAGATTCTATCAGAGGCGTATTTCGCGACCGAAAACTATAGCGCTGCCTCATCAAATATAGATATTTCCTTAGCTAAAAAAGATGATAATTCAGAATCTCTAAACTTGAAATACGAGATATGTAAGAAAACGCAAAACTACCAAGACTGCTATACCACTGCAATAAAGCTACTCGAGGTTAATGCATACGATCCTCAGAATCTATTCAGATTATCCGAATCCTGTTTATTAGTCAATAGAAATCAGGAAGCTCTTACTTTTGTTAACACTTATCTTGGTTGTTTTCCGGATTCAGAAATAGCAGTATTTCTTAAAGTAAATATTCTAAACAAACAGCAAGACTATCGCAATGCCCTGATAAGTTTAAATAAACTAATTTCATTAAATTCATCAGAGAAAGATTACTTTATTCTTCGTGCCGACATTTATTACTTGCTTGAATCGTGGAAATTTGCTTCAGACGATTATTCTATGGCTTTAGACATTACCCCTTTTCAACCTGAAGTTTATTATAAAATGGGCGTATGCCAATTTAATCTCAACAATAAAGAAAAAGCTTGTCATTCATGGAAAAAAGCAGCAAATATGAAAAATCGAGATGCTGCCGAGATGCTTTTTAAGTATTGTACCGAATAACAGATTTCTCACCGCAAACTGCTACTCAATTTGCAGTTCGAAATGACTTTTTGCAT
>CAZOHR010000147.1:0-8860 GCA_964579045.1 uncultured Bacteroidales bacterium
AAAATATTACAAACACACTTGACTTTTGTAAGCTGGTTAGCAGACTTTAAGAGATAAATAAGCTCCTATCAAACGACTTTAAATTATTTAAGCAGCACTCACTCCATATTCACTGTTTATTATCCATTAATCACTCCTTACTCACCACACCAAACGCTTTGGAAATCTTATTTCCTTTGTCATCCATCAGAGTTAGAGTATACTTTCCTGGCGTTAACTTAAATCCCATTTCGTGAAAGTCCTGCGTGCTACCATAGTATTTGGCATCTATATACCAATAAATTATAGAATTATTGTCCCTATGTGCAGCTTTAAATACCGCTGGTAATGTATCACCATTTAAATCGATAGGGATATAAACATTTGATAATTGACTTGGATAGACAAGTTCCATTACTTCACCAGATTTAATCGTATTTTCGGAGCAATTCTCCATAAACGGAGGTAAGGTCTGATACCATGAATTTGACACTCGGTAATATGCTTCCATTGTTGGTGGCAAAACAAACCAGGTCTGTTGCTGCATCATGTCCACTTGGTAGCAGTCGGAGTTAACACGGTAAATACCCGATGCATCGAGATTTATCATCTTGTGATAAGGGCATACATCAGAATTTACACCTGCTGTTGGTATCCAAGCCGAGTCTTTTTCCGTACAGTATTGACCAGCAAGATAACCACTTTTTGAACAAATTTCGGTGTAAACAATTTCATCGTATGGAGTCTCGAACCAGTTTTTGTAATTTGGCAAAACACTTAAAACCTCGAATAATACAGGTGCTGCTACTCTTAGTCCAGTAATACCGCTGCGACCTTCGCCAGTTGCGTTTCCAACCCAAATGCCAACAACATAATCTGGAGTAATGGCAACCGACCATGCATCCTTAAAGCCAAAACTAGTACCTGTTTTCCATGACACTTTTTGCTTTGAAGAGAAAGTCTGCCATTGCTTTTCTTGCCCTGGACGATTTAGCGAACTCATTGCCTCAAATGTAAACCAAATAGATGCTGCTGAGAGAAAACCTGTTTCTTTAATTGCTCCATTTTCATCTCGAGTGTTGTCATTTTTGATATATGACGCCGGATGAAAATCGCTCGTATTATATCTCGATTGCAAAATATTAAAATGCTTTAAACTACGTGCCATAGAAGCATAAGCTGCGCAAATATCCCACAAACTCGACTCTGCTCCGCCCAAGATTAGCGAAAGTCCATAATGCTCCGAACTCTTGTTTATGGAATTCAAACCCAGACTTTTAAGAATGTATAAAAAACGCATTATCCCATATTCCTTAAGAATATAAACAAAAGGGATATTAAGTGAGCGGGCAAGTGCTTCATCGGCAGGAACAGCGCCAGCATATTCTCGTTCAAAATTTTCGGGTGAAAAACTACCCATTTTCGTCGGAATATCTTTTAACAACATTTTGGGAGTTAATTCGCCAGCACTAAGCGATGCAGCATATAGAAATGGTTTAAGAATACTACCAGTGCTCCGATTAGCAGTTATCATATCAACAGCCTTCTCGGGAATATTGGAATTTATATCACCATTACCTACATAAACTACTGCTTTTCCCGTCTCTACTTCAATGATCAAACATGCAATATTATTAATATTATTTCTCAAATATCGCTGATTGTATAGATTGATAATGTCGTTAGCCCTTTTTTGCATCGAGATATCCACACTAGTTTCAATTTTATAATTGGCTTTAGAAAATTCCGCCGAAGCTCTACTCACCAAATGATATGCATACATTGGATAAGGATTTGGATGCTCGGGAATATCTTCATCAATTGCCAACTCGAGTTCGGTATCAGTTATGGTTCCATTTTCGTGCAGATGATTCAATAATTTATCACGCTTTATTTTTAACAAATCTCTATTTTTATCAGTATGAATCATCGAAGGAGCATTTGGCAGAACTGCGAGCATTGCATTCTCTGCCCACGACAGTTCCTCGGGACTTCGACCAAAATATCGCCATGCTGCTGCTTCTATGCCCACAACATTACCACCAAAAGGAGCATGCGATGCATATAACGACAATATTTCCTTTTTCGAGTAACCAATTTCAAGTCTTACTGCAAGTATAGCTTCAATTCCTTTTTCGAAAAATGTTCTCGACTGTCCTTTACGAGATAGGCGAATCACCTGCATACTTAGTGTTGAACCACCACTTATAACCTCACCACCTGTTATGTTCTGTTTTATCGCCCTCATCATCGCAATTGGATCCACTCCTGGATGATAATAAAATCTTTTGTCTTCGTATGTAGTGATGCATGCTTCAAATTTATCACTCACAATATTGGTCTCTGGAAAACGCCATTGTCCGTCGGGCGCAATTTTAACTCCCAGCAATTCACCATTTCTATCCAAAACTACTGTCGAATACGGATCTAGAAACAAAGGATTGGGCAAGCTGAAAATAAATAGCAGTATCACAATTAGCCAAAAGCCAATCGCCGAAAATAGAACTATGCGCGCCTTGTTCTTCAAAAATTTATTTATTTGTCAAAAATAAGTGAAACAGTTAAGATAAAACGAATTTATATAAGATTTTGATGAAAAAATTTAAATTCGATTTCTAGAAAGAGAATAATTAGCCTTGAGTTCTCTAACGCAATCATCAGCGAGGCGAAAAGATTCTATCACACACCTCCACATATTTGCAAACTTTAAGTTTTCTTTAAGTCATTATTGCAATTTGTTTCCGTAGAATATTTATTTTTGTCAAAACGATTGTATTTAATGTACAGTAAAGAAGAGTCAGCAATAATCAGAAAACAATTTTGGATAGCATTCGATGTATATTCTCGCAAATATATTGGGGCAAACAGAAAGTGGATACTTTATGACACTGGCATTAAAGACTTTGTTTTAAAATTTGACATCAATCGTGAATACGCACGAGTATTATTAGCAATTGAAAACAAATGTGAAGATAAAAGATTTGACACTTTTGTTAAACTTAAAGAATACGAATTGTTATACAGCGAAATTCTGGGCGATGATTGGATTTGGGACGAACAGCTTGTGCTGGATAATGGCAAAGAAGTTTGCGCATTGTACAAACAATTAGACAATGTAAATATATTTAAAAAAGAAAACTGGACCGAAATTTTTGATTTCTTTGCAATTGAAATGATGAAACTCGAAGAAAGTTTTGAAGAGGTGAAACCGTTTATTGAAGAATTTGTAAAATCAAATAATTAAAACCGTAAAATATGAAAAAACTACTTTTTATTACATGTATTTTGCTTAGCGCATTTACCATCCTCGCTCCCATTGGCCTGAGTGCACAGACAGAGATTACTGTGGACGATCTTTATAAAAAAGGAACTTTCAGACAAAATGGAGTATATGGGTTGGTTTCAATGGAAGATGGAGTTCATTATACTAATTTGAACATGGCCAGAAATTCAATTATCAAGTATAGTTATGAAACAGGTGAAAAAGTAGAAACTTTATTTAACGCCGATGATTTTAAGTTGGAAGAATTTGATTGGATCTTGGATTATGTTTTCAGTTCTGATGAATCAAAAATCCTTATAAGCGTACAATATGAGCCAATTTACCGAAATTCATTTAAAGCGGAATATTATATCTACACTATTGCAGATAAGTCATTGGTGCGCCTTTCAGAAAAAGGAAAACAACAACTTGCGTCTTTTTCACCTAATGGAACCAAGATTGCTTTTGTACGCGAAAATAATATTTACGTAAAAGATATAACCACTGCAGACGCAGCTGAAATCCAGCTCACTAAAGACGGAGAATGGAATAAGATTATCAATGGAGCACCAGATTGGGTTTACGAAGAAGAATTCAGTTATAACAAAGCTTACGACTGGTCTGCTGATGGCAAAAAAATTGCTTTCCTCAAAACCGATGAGTCAAATGTTAAGATGTTCAGTTTTATTCAATATGGCGAGTTATACCCAGTAAATTATGATTACAAATATCCAAAAGCTGGTGAAGAAAATTCAAAGGTAAGTCTTCATATTGTTGATGTGGCAACTGGAAATACAATTACCACAGACATGGGTGATCTTAACGATATGTATATTCCAAGACTAATGTTCACTAAGGATCCTAATATCTTGGCTGCAGTTAAGATGAACAGACTACAGAATAAATATGAACTTTATTTTGTAAACTCTACTACTGGCAGCTCACAAGTGGTTCTCACTCTCAATGATGCAAAATATTTAGAAATTAATGATGATCTCACTTTCCTTGATGACAATAAGCACTTTATATATTCTCATGAGACAAGCGGCTATCGTCACATCTACCTCTACGATATGACTGGTAAAGAAGTAAAGCAAATAACCTCTGGTAATTGGGAAGTAACATCATTTTATGGAGTTGACGAAGCTAATGGACTTGTTTATTTCCAAGCTGCAAAAACGTCTCCATTAAACCGCGAAATTTATTCGATAGACCTTGAAGGGAAGAATCTAAAATTATTAACTCCAAAAACTGGGACTAACGAAGCAACATTCAGCAACGGTTTTAAGTATTTCATCAACGACTGGAGCGATGCAAACACACCAGGACTCACTACACTTAATGACAATACTGGAAAGCTCATCCGTGAGCTTGAAACCAACAAATCGCTAGTAAAGAAAATTACAGAAGATTACCAGTTTTGCAAAAAGGAATTCTTCACTTTTAAAACCGAAGATGGAACAGAACTTAATGGTTGGATGATTAAGCCCGCAAAAATGAAAGGTGGCAAAAAGAATCCTGTATTTATGTATGTATATGGCGGTCCGGGTTCACAAACTGTTACAAATTCGTGGGATAGAGATATGGGTTGGTGGCAGTTGCTTGCTCAAAAGGGCTATATTATTGTTTCTGTCGACAATAGAGGTACTGGAGCAAGAGGAAAAGAGTTTCGTCAAATCACATATGAACAATTAGGAAAATACGAAGTTCTCGACCAGATTGAAGCGGCAAAATATTTAGGAAGCCAAAAGTATGTAGATAGCGAAAGAATTGGAATTTTTGGATGGAGCTACGGTGGATATATGTCCTCTCTATGTCTTACTTTAGGCGCGCAATGGTTTAAACTTGGAATTGCTGTTGCTCCTGTTACAAATTGGAGATATTATGATTCAATATATACTGAAAGATATAATGGACTTCCTCAAGATAATGCAGAAGGTTACGACAATAACTCTCCAATTAATCATGTGAAAGAAATGAAAGGCAAGTTTTTGCTAGTGCACGGCACGGCAGATGACAATGTTCACTTCCAGAATTCTGTGGACCTTGTAGATAAACTTGTGGAAGCAGATGTAACTTTTGAAACAATGTATTATCCAAATAAAGACCATGGAATTTATGGTGGAAATACAAGAGTTCATCTTTACAAAAAAATGACTAACTTTGTATTGAACAATTTATAGTTCGGCAAAGGAGACCGAGCAAATAAATCCTTAACTAACGGTTTACATTAAGACCTTCGACGAAAATCGGGGGTCTTTTTTTTTCTAATTATTTAGCTAATCATTTTTTTTTGTAAGAAATAATACTATTTTTGTTTGACGAAATTATTATTAAGCATGTTGTAGTTTATAGCAATAGAATCATTTGTTTTATTGCAAATCAGCGTTTTGTAAATTTATTGTATATGAAAAATATTGGTAGCCTTATCTTATTGATTACCATCATCTTAGGTGGTGTTTTATTCTCATGTCGCAAATTACCACCACTACCAGAAAACTACGAAACCTTATTTGCACAACCTGGAAATTTAGATGAATATACAGAAGAAGTAACTATTGACTGTGAGTCCAATTTGGATGATAATGAGTTTTTTACAGATCTGGATATTAATAATGTAAATAATTTCGAGGCTACAAGTGTTGAAAACGTTGAAGGTAGCTCATACTTTCGGACAACAGCAGTTGATATTGGTCATGGAGTGACACTTGAAATTGAGTACCCTAAACTAAGATTTGATTATTTGTACATGACTAAGAAGTATAGAGCTAGATCCTCTTATACAAATCAAACTTATCCCGCTCGCGTAGAACTTACTCATGATGTAAATTATACAACCTATCAATATGAACTGCTCGAAGGCAGCGATATTTATGTTGAATACAAAAATTCTGAGATAATCATTAGCCTATGTGAACTAGAATTTGAACAGCAATTTGGAAGTCAAGAAATTGTTACATTATCAGGTAGAATTATATACGATAAATAAAATGAAAAAATCAATTGTATTAATATTATTAGTTGGAGTTTTATTCTCCTGCACGAAAGAAGAAACTCAGAGCTTAAAAGATCGATTAGTGAGCAGTGAAACAGGCTGGGATTTAGCATCGTTTTCTCATGATATAGATTCATACTCTTATGATAGTCTTGACCATTATACTAATGTTGGGAATTTTGTTTTCAACAACGACAACACTGGAGTATATACGTATGAAGGCACAACTGCCAACTTTAATTATTATGCTTATACTACTGATGATAAACTATTAATAAAATTTAACTATTATGAAATCCCTGACTTTTCATCGCCATTTCTATTCTATGCAGCCTACTACAAGTCATATTTCGACAATGAATTTGGGCCAGAATGGGAGGAAGCATTTGAGATGAATGTAGATGTAATGTCAGATTACTCATATAGGTGGTGGGCATATGATTTGGGAATAGAGATGTTTATTTTAAAAGCAGAATAAAACAGATATTTATACTTATGAAAAACAAAATATTATTTTTCGTCATTTTCTTTCTTTTCTCAGGATTTATCTTCGCGCAGGATTTTGAGAACTATAAAGAATTATGTTCTGTAGGAGAAATCCCTCAAGATTTTTTATCTCTTGCTAATGATAAGTTTGAACAGGATTTATCTAAGATTTCTGAGGATGAGAAAAGAAACAAAAGAAAACTCAAAGAACAATTTTATTTAGAAAGTAACTTCTCGATTTCCGAGTTCTTGAAAAGTGGGAACGTTTTATTTAACGACCCTATTTCGAATTACCTCAATGACATATACAGAAGTATCACACTTGCTAATCCGTTCTTAAAAAGCGAAAACATTAGATTTTACACTTGCAAATCTACCATTATAAATGCATATGCAACACATGCAGGAATAATATTCATCAACATCGGGCTAGTTGCAAAAATTAAAACAGAAGATGAATTAGCATATATAATGTGTCATGAGATTTCTCATTATATCGAAAACCATAGTGTTAATCAATACACTTTTAATGACAAAATTGATTCTGAAAGGGGATCATACAAAAGGGCTTCATGGGAGAAAAAAATGTTTTCTAAATCAAATTATTCGCAACTCCATGAAATGATAGCAGATAGTTTGGGAGTGTTAATGTATTCCAATACTGGATATTGCATAAATTCACCTGTGGAAGCATTAGAAAATCTAAAAACCTACAATTCGCCATACTCCAAAGTTCTCGATATTCAGAAATCTTTATTAGAAAACAATTATATTACTTTCCCAAATTTGCAAGTGGTGCCCATCGATTCTATCGAAGTAAAGGACTATACTGATGAAGAAGAACTCTCAACACATCCTGATATAGATTATAGAATCGAAGAAATTGCAGATCAATTAGCTCTTCCTGATTTTGATATTGATTCAACAAAAACTGTAAAAACTCTAAATAAAGTTCAGAAGCTAGCCCAATTCGAGTTGCCTCATCTTTTTCTCGAAAAAGGTATGACTATCCACGCTTTATATTGTGCATTGTCATTACTTGAAGAAAATCCAAATAATAAATATTTAAAAGGGATTCTAAGCAAAACATTATATACGATATCTCAAAATGCTACTTGTTTAAAAAATCATCCTGAAAAGAGTGAGATTCGTGACTTTAAAAATCAGCAGAAAGATTATTTTGATGACTTAAGTTACAGTTGTGCAGATATGCAACAATTGTATGTTTTTATTAGTAAGTTATCAAATGAGCAAAAAAATGGGTTAGCCATAACTAATATGTGGTCATTCATTTCGGAATTTGAGAAAAGCGATGTCATGATGCTTCGTTTGCGCGATTTAACAAAAATGAAATTGGCATACTATCCTAAAAGCAACGATATCGATAGTTTGATTGTTAAGGATACAACATTTGCAGCCATTTATTCAAATGAAAAGAAGGTCTCAGATGCAGAAATAAAAAAACTTCGCACTACCTATACCGAAGATGTTAAAGAAGACATCACTATCTCGAACAGAATTAGTAAGAATACGGGCACCACCTCAACCGAAGAAGTTACAACCGATACTAATCCAGAAAGTGAAACAAGCTCAAACAAAACTGAAAATAAAAACAATATAGAAGAGGATGAGACCTCCGATGATGCTTATAATAAGGGCGATTCGGGCAAAAAAAATAAGAAGAATAAAAAAGATGCTGAACCTACTAAGGAGCTAGGTCGAGTAATATTTGTAACACCCGAATTCAGAAAGTTTGACTTAAGAAAAAAACAGGAATATAAATTTCAAGCATCTGAAAAAGCATTGAGCAGCTATCAACAGAAAATAACTGAGAATGCGAAATTGTTGAAAATAGATCATGTAATGCTATCAACAGTCAATATAAACTCCTCTGATATTGAACAAATTAATGACATTGCATTAATTAACTCATTCGTTGAAGAACTTAATAATAATTCTCCATGGGCAATCAGCTCAAAGAAAGAAGAAATTCAGAAATTGGCGCTAAAATACGAATCAGATAAGATTGCTTTTGTTGGAACTTATTCCTTTCATATGGCAACAGACGTAGGAATGGAAGTATATCGCATTATTATGTCTTGTTTTCTACCTCCAGCAATTCCTTTTGTTGTTTGGCA
>CAZOHR010000148.1:0-8828 GCA_964579045.1 uncultured Bacteroidales bacterium
GTACATTTTGCACAGTCTTTATGTATTGTTTTTGTTTCACCGTATCCTTTACCATAAATCTGACTTGGATTGGTTATCCCTTTCTTAATATAATCTGCTGCAGATTTTGCACGCTTGTCTGATAGTTTTAGGTTTTCCGAATCGCTTCCACGACAGTCGGTGTGAGAGCTAAGCTCAACTTGGATATCTGGATTCTCATTCAGGAATTTTACCACTTTATCTAGCTCAGTAGCCGCATCTGGTCTAATATCCCATTTTGCGAAGTCGTAGTAAATCGGTTTTAAGTCAATAAGCTTTGAAATTTCTAATTTCTCCTCCGCTTTTACAAAAACAAACTGTTCCTTTGGTATAACTATGTCTCCACCATTTTCAATTACCAATCGGAATGTAACTTTTTTGTTTAGATATCCCTTTTTGTTAAAGTCAATTATCAATGTAACACTGTCACCTCGGTGGTATGTGTGAGGAAATTCCCAGTAAATTCCTTCAAGCGTTGATAAACCTGTAAATGAATCTTTATTGTCGCAGATAATGTTAATGTTCATCCCTTCTATTGGAGTACCATCTTCGTTAACTGGTCTGATTTTGAATTTAGGGAAGTCTTCTAAAACGATATCATAAACAAGAAGCTCGGTAAACTCATCAACATCTGTTTTTATATTAAAGTAATCGTTGAAATAATCATTGTGATTTACAGTAGTATAATAGTTTAAGTTTCTTTTGGCAGGGATTAAATACTTTCCATCCATACCAGTTGTGATATTTTGTTTCGATCCGTCTGGAGCTGTGAATTCGAGTTTTGTTGCCTCGACAACTTCGCCTTTCTGATTTGTGACAGTGCCAGTTATGCGAAAAGGTTTAATCATGTATTCCCATTGATAAACATCGTCTAGACCTTGACCACCTGCTCTATCTGAACTTAGGTGTCCTTTTGCAAATTTGCCACTTCCAGGCAATAGTACAAATGCAAAATCATCAGATGTTGAGTTTATTGGAGAGTCCATTATTACTGCTTTTGCTAATGTTTCTCCCTTTATCTCGCTTGAATAAATATCAAGTTTGCCAATTCCATTCTCACGATTAGATGAAAAATATAACTGATTATCATCTCCAACAAATGGGAACATGTCGTCTGCTGTGGAATTTACATTATTTCCAAGGTTTTCGGGATTGCCCCAAACTCCATTCGTAAAACTTATTTTGTAAATATCTGTACCACCAAGGCCCCCAGGTTTATTACTTGCAAAGTAAAGGGTTTTACCATCTTGACTAATTGCAGGATGACCAGTAGAATACTCAGTACTATTTACGGGAAAGTCGTATTCATCACTCCAAATTCCGTTTGCGTAATTCACATAAAATATCTGCAATGGCATTAGTTTGTCGTCTGTAAATCTTTTTTCTTGCTGAAAAAATGCATTTCTAGTGAAGAAAACCCAGTTTCCATCTGAACTTACACTAATTTGCCCTTCATGATATTTTGTAGTTATTTTTTCAAGCAGAAGAGTGATTTTATCGCTTGCGGTGTTTGATTTTAGGTCGCAAAATCCTCTTTTTGTGTCTGGATCTTTCTTTCCACTATTATTGTCTGATACATAAATCAATTCTTGATTAAAGTATGCAGGAGAGAATTCTGAGTTAATAGTATTGAAATCAGCAGGCTTGACTGAGTATTTTTCCCTGCTTTGCTGCGCATGGGCAATTGATGCAGAAAACATCAAAGCAAAAACAGCTGTTAATATGTGGACATTATTTAATTTCATGATAAAATGTTTTAAAAGTTAAAAATACCTTGGTGAAACATACTTTGCTGCTTTATAGCTGAAATCGTAACTTAACATGATTTCGTGAGAGCCACTCTGATTGCCGCGCAATGTATTTAGACTGTAATCGTAAGAGTAGCCAACACGCAATTCTGGATTTATCTGGTAGCATAATAAAACCCCTGCAGCATCTTTTAGTCGATACATAACTCCGAACCACAAAAGATCGTTGTATATTGCACTAGCTGTTAGTTCAGCAGATAATGGCGCATTTTGAACGTATCTAAGCATCATTGTAGGTCTTAGTTTGAATTCAGCATTTAAATCGGCGACATAACCAGCAATAAAAAAGTAATGTCGTTTATGATCCCAATTAGTGTTTACGCCCACATAGCTCGTTTCTGCTAAATCAGGAAGGCTAATTCCGGCATAAGCTTTTGGATGTCTAAAATATAGTCCGAAGCCAAAAATAGGCCTAAAACTGTTTAAATCTTGCTGAAATGATATGTCATCTGCATTAACTCCTCCAACTTCGGTAAGTCTAGTGTTAACATTATTAAATCCAGCCATCAGACCGAAATATAGTTTTGCTTTATCGGAAAGCTGCAAATAGTATGAAGCATTTGCCTGTACCGAGAAATTTCTAACTGGCCCAGCAATATCTCTGATAAGTGATAAGCCTGCACCAATCTGTTTTTTGAATGGTGAATGAATTGCTAATGTCTGAGTTTGTGGAGCTCCTTTTAAACCAATCCATTGATGACGTGAAATCAAACTTGATGAAATTAGGTCAGAACTGCCTGCATAAGCTGGATTTAAGCTCATAGTATTGAACATATACTGCGAGAACATTGGATCTTGCTGCGCATTAAGTTTTCCTGCAAAGAATATTATACAGGCTATAAATGTAATCTTATATAAATTTTTCATAACTGTGCTTTTTAATAGTTAATGTAAACATAACCTGAATAAACTTCCGAGACTGCACTGTCAGGCTTAAAGACATAATAGTATGTGCCAGCAGGAAGCATTTCACCGTTTTTATTTTCTCCTCGCCATTCGTTATTGTATGGTTTAGCTGAGTAAACTACATTGCCCCATCGATTATGAATAACAACCTCGTTATTATATAATCTATCTAAACCTTTAATTTCCCAAACATCAGCATTTCCATCGCCATTAGGTGAAAATCCTTCTGGAATTTCAAGATCAATATCACCAAGAACGGTAATTTTAATTGTATCAACCACAGAACAGCCATTTGATGTAGATGTGAGGATGATTTCAAATGTTTCATCATTAATTTGGGTAGAAGGAGCTGTAAATACTGCATTGGTACAGGCATCGCAAATTGTAAATTGAGAATTAAACCAATCGTATGAATCTGCTCCTGAAACATTTATAGCAGTTTCTTCACCAGAAAATAAAATCGAATCTGTTATTGCTATTTCTGTGTCCGGATAGTCGTAAATGCTAATTTCTATCGAATTTGTATTATAGCATTCGAGACCAGTTGGTGTAAATGTAAATGTGGTAACTCCAGATGTTAATGTGTTAATTGATAATGGATTCCAAACTCCATCTAATCCATTACTCGAAGTAGAAGGCAGGAGTGAGGCTATATCGTTTACACAATATGGTCCAATTGCATCAAGTACTGGAATAAGTGTTTCGTTTACTGTAATGTCAGTGCTGTAGTTTGATGCACAAAATCCAGCAGATGGAGTAAATGTATAAGTTACAGTTCCGTAAACCAAACTGTTGATTGCTATTGGAAGCCATGAACCATCAACTCCGTTTAAAGATGTAATTGGTAGAATATCTGCATTTACTCCTTGACAATAAGGTCCATAACTGTTAAATGTTGGAATTGTAAGTTCATTAACAACAATTTCGGTAGTGAAAATCAGAGCACACTGGCCTGTAGTTGGCGTAAATGTATAGCTTGTGTTGCCAATTAAATCAGTGTCGATAATTGCTGGATTCCATGTTCCGTTGATAGTGTTTTGCGATTGAGTAGGCAAAATGTCTGCAACAATTCCTTCACAATAAGGCCCAAAGTTTGCAAATTCAGGCATAATGTTGAAATTTGTAATAACATCAATGGTAATTTCTTCTGCACATTGACCAGCATCAGGCGTAAAAGTGTAAGTAACTGTACCCTCTGTTGTGGTGGTTATTGCAGCAGGCGACCATAGTCCTGTAATCGAATTGTTTGATGTAGCTGGAAGAAGTTCAGGAGATTCGTTCAGGCAATAAGGTCCAAATACATTAAATTCTGGAACAAAACTTTCAGCTATTTCTATATCTGTAGTGTATGATGATGCACATTGTCCAAGATCTGGTGTAAATGTATAAGTCGTAATTGCCGCAGACGATGTATTGATAGTAGCAGGTGACCACGTTCCATCAACAGAATTGTTTGATGTTGAAGGCAATAAATCTGCAGTTGCTCCTGTGCAGTATGGGCCATAGCTGTTAAAAACAGGATTTACACTTGGACTAACTGTTATTACTACTGAAAATTCTTCAGAACAAACTGATCCATCAGGAGTGAATGTGTAAGTAGCATCGCCCGCAGTAGTAGTCGAAATTATTGCAGGAGACCAAGTACCATCAATGGCATTGTTTGAGCTTAGTGGAAGCACATCAGGAATTTCATTTTGGCAATAAGGACCAAATGCGTCAAAAGTCGGAGTAGTAACTGGATTAACAGTTACAGACTGACTGTAATTATTAGCACATTGACCAGCTGTGGATGTAAAATTGTAAGTGATATTTCCTGAAGTTGAAGTGCTTATTGTTGCAGGAGACCAAGTTCCAGTTATTCCATTACTTGAATTGGCTGGCAACAAATCCGCAGTTTCTCCTTCGCAATAAGGTCCAAATGTGGGGAATGTAGGAGTTGTAATTGCGTTTACGGTTACATCAACAGACTCGATATAAACAGCAGAAGCATCATCGGTAACAGTTACAGTATAAGTAATATCTGCAGATGGGCTAACCTGAATTGAATCAGCTGGGTTATTACTTACATTTGTGGTGCCATTACTCCATGCGTATGTTATAGGTGCAACGAGATCTGTTGTTGTTGCTACAATCCATGTGCTCTCGCCATCACAAATTTCTTGTGGATTTGCTACAACCGAAAGAGTTGGAGAAGGGCTCGAGAAACTTCCCGCTTCGATATAAACAATTGCATCATAAGCTCCATCAGTTGCGTCGCAAATAAGTAATTTTATATGATAAGTCTCACCAGGAGTAAGTCCACCTTTTGCCGCATAAAGAGGAATTGTATTGCCATTTAAAGCTGTTCCCGGAATTGTTCCAAGGAATTCAGGACTTGGTGTTCCCTCATTCCAATCAGGATTAACGTTTTCGCAGTATGATGGTCCGTTTGGACTACCACTTGATCCCACTGTTCCGTTATTTACCGAATTAATACCTACTTCTGAACCATTATTTAATCTGGCCATATTGTAAGCATCATCATCATAGCCTGCGCCACCAGAAATTCCAAGTCCACTAATTAGAAATCCAAATTTGTCGTTGTACTGGGAACATTGATAGTTTGTAAAATTTGTGTTGTCGGAATATTCTTCCCCGCCAAAAACATAGCGAAAAACTACAGAGTCGCCACTGGGTACAAAGTCGAATTCGAGTACAGCACCATTAAACCAATTAACTGCTCCAGCTAAAACATTCATATCGTTAAGACCTGCAGTTGATTTGCGCAATTCACCTGGTGTGGAAGAGTTGTATCCTTTTGAAAAAGAATTTGATGCACCGGGATTTGTTGCCATGCCTAATGAAATAAGATTTGTATTTCCGCTAGTAAGCGCGATACCACGAGAAATCTGCATAGTTGAAGCAGTAGTGGTTGTGGTGGTGAAATAGCACAACTGATAACCGTAAGAGCCACCTGAATTTCTTACCCCTAAAAATGATGGATTTGAGAAGCTAATTCCACTCCCCATTAAAGTATCAACCAAAGCATTGGCAACAACAGCATCAGAAGAAGATGTGTAATTGTCCACAACAATTTGGGATTTAAGTTCTGTGGTAAATAATGCTAAAAAAATGACTAGCATCATTACAGAAATAAATTTAATAATTCTTTTCATAATTAATTTTTGTAAAATGATTAAAACCTCGTTTATTAACTCAATGCTAAAATAAAGTATTCATAAATAGGTCATAAAATAATGGCTTAAACCGTTATGCTTTGTGGTAAAGGGGTGAATGGTGGGAGGAATTGCACTTGTTAAGTTTATAAAAAAACAGAGCAAAAATTCCTTTCTACTCTGTCGGTATTTTTTTGAGAATTATTATTGTTTTTCTAGTAAACCACAGTTACAACACCACTATAAGATTTTCCCTTTCTGTTTAATTCCATTATGTAAATGTAAGTACCTGTAGGCACAAATCTATCATTGTATGTTCCGTCCCATGCTTCTCCATCGCCTCTAGCTTGATAGAGCATTTGTCCCCATCTGTTATAAATAGAAATTAAAGCATCTGGAAATATTTCACGGCCATCAATTATCCATGTATCGTTTATCCCATCAGCATTTGGTGAAAATGCATTAGGAATTTTAATACAGTCAACAGGAGTATCGGTAAGACTTATAGAGTTAATAACCATAGTACATTCATTAGCGTCGATAACACTAATTGAATATAATCCTTGTTCCAGTCCTGATATCGTGTTTATATCTATTACATTGTTGTCCCATGCGAAAAGATATGGAGCTGTTCCGCCACTTGCAATAATTTCTACAGATCCATTATTATTCTCACGACATGTAGGATTTGAGCTTAAATATTGAGCATCGAGTTCTGATGGTTCGCTAATTAGAATATCTTTCTGAATTTCGCATCCTCGGTCATCAGTAACAATTAAGGAATATGCTCCTGCTGGCAAGTTGTTATGAATTCTTCCAGTAGCAGATTGAGTTCCGTTCGATACTTCATAAATGTATGGTGCCGAGCCTCCGATTGCTGTCATTGTAAGACTTCCTGTTTCTGTACCGAAACATTTTACTGATTCGTGACTTTCGTCAAGAACAAGTTTTTCTGGTTCAGAAATAGTATATGTTTGTGTAATACTACAATTTATATCGTCTGAAACAGTAACAGAGTATATGCCAGCACTTAAACCCGAAAGCGATGGGGTATTTTGACTATTACTCCAATTATAGGTGTAAGGATAATTACCACCATTAACAGAAATTTGAATTATTCCATTTGTTTCTCCATTGCAAGTAATATTACTTTGATTCGAAGATATTTGCATTGACATTGGATTAATTAGCTCAGAACTTGCAGTTCCGGTGCAAGACCAACTGTCGGTTATTGTAACGGTATAATTGCCTGCAAAAAGATTGCTTAAAGTTGACGAGCTAGCTCCTGTGCTCCAAGAGTATTGTATTGGAGAATTTCCGTTAATAGTTTGAGCAAGCAATGCTCCAGTATTTTCTCCGCTGCAACCGATAAGTTGTGTTTGAGATATTGAAGCATTGATATTTCCAGTTATTGTTACGCTTGTATTTGCAGTCGCTGTGCAGTTATCGTCATCGGTTATTGTTAAACTGTAGTTTCCTGGAGCAACATTAGTAAGGTTATTGCTTGTTTGTGAATTTGACCATATTACTGAGAAAGGACTATTTCCACCACTAATATTTGAATTTATTGTTCCACCGGTTCCTCCGCAAATTGCTTGAGTAGCAACAACTGATACTGAAGGTGGAGTTATGCGAGTTATTGTGATGCTTTCAGTGTCTGTACAACCGTTGCTTGCAGTAACAGTAACAGTATAATTTCCAGGTGCTGTGATTGTATTCGAAGCCTGAGTCAATGAAGAACCAGAATTCCATGCATACGAATTTCCACCAGTAGCGCTTAAACTGATACTCGAATTATGACAATCAAGTTGTGTTGTGCCAGTATTGTTTTGTATGTTGGCAATAGGTGGAGTTATGTTTTGTGTAACTGTATAGATTTCGGTATCTGTACAGCCGTTTGAACCTGTAACTGTTACTACATAGTTTCCTGGGCTGTTAATACTATTAGCGGCAGATGCAGGAGCAGATCCTCCACTCCATGCATAAGTGCCGCCTCCTGTTGCTGATAAACTGATTGAGCTGATTGTACAGTTAAGCTCACTTGTTCCACTCAGATTTGTTATCAAAGCAGTTGGTGGAACGGTGTTTTGAGTTAATATGAGGCTTTGTGTAGCTGTACAACCATTAGCCCCAGTAACAGTAACAGTATAATTGCCTGCTGCAGTAAAAGTGTTGCTTGCAGTAAGAGGAGTTGTTCCTGAATTCCACAAATATGATACGCCTCCATTAGCAGTTGCAGAAATGCTTAAAACAATACAATTCAATTCTGTACTTCCTGTAGTGTTGGTAATTGTTGCAGTAGGAGCAATGGTGTTTTGTGTTATATTAATGTTTTCAGTATCTGTGCATCCACTAGCGTTCGTTACGGTTACTGTGTAATTTCCAGGAGTATTAAATGTGTTTGTTGACGAATTAGTAGTTGATCCTCCACTCCAAGAATAGGTGTTTCCACCACCTGCTGTTACCGAAATTGAAGTAGTGATACATGTTAAAACTGTTGTTCCAGAATTATTAGTTATCGTAGCAGTTGGATTATTTACATTTTGAGTAATAGTTATATTTTCAGTGTCAGTACATCCATTTGCTGCTGTAACCGTAACGGTATAAGTTGCTGGTGCATTTACTGAATTTACTGCTGTTGATGGCGATGAACCTCCATTCCAAGCATAAGTTCCACCACCTGTTGCTGTAAGCGAAATCGAAGTTTGTGAGCATGTTAGAACAGTTGTTCCACTATTATTGGTAATTCCAGCAGTTGGAGGAGTAGTATTTGATGTAATTGTAATGCTTTCTGTATCTGTACATCCATTTGCAGCGGTTACTGTAACTGTGTAAGTTCCAGCTGTGCTAAAGCTATTTGCTGCAGTTGTTACGCCACCGCCCCAATTGTATGTTCCGCCACCTGTAGCTGTAACCGAAATAGAAGGAGTAGAGCAAGTTA
>CAZOHR010000149.1:0-8687 GCA_964579045.1 uncultured Bacteroidales bacterium
TTCGGTTTGTGCAGATACAATGCAAAAGCTAAAGATTAGACTGACTAGAGATAAGGAAAAAATGTTTTTGTTCATATTTATAAGTTTTGAATTTGTTTTCAATAATTGTACCTGATATTTATGAATTCTACAGAATCATTTGTAAAATTGATAATTTCCAAAATTAGTAAATTTTTGTAAAGCACATGCTTTTGATGTGCCATTTTACTCTCGCAAATGCATCAAATATTATTATGATTTTAATGTAAAGCACTTGCGGAGATAAATAATTTTCATTGAATTTAGTATTTTATGATTGCAATAAAATTCATTTTAAACTTTATTTACCATTTAATTGTATTAACGAAATTGAAGACTAGCCTATCTCGTAGTTATTATCTTATATTCTTTATAATTTGCGACAGAATTTACTTTAAGAATATACATAGCAGAAGGTAGATCGCTAAGATTGATTTTATGTTCACCTTTTTTCAGTTCTGCCTTAAAAACTAATTGCCCAGATTGCGAGTATGCTTCGACGATTGAGGTGGAGTTTAAGCTTACTGTAAATTCTCCGTTGTTTGGATTAGGATAAATTAGTGTTGGCAGTTCTGTCGTTCGATCAATAAAGTTGGCAGTCTCAAAGTCTATTTTGTATATAACACCATCATAACCTACCATAAAAGCGTATTTTGCATTTGTAAATGAAATGGATTTGAAAGCCGTTATAGTAAATTGATTCCAGTTCTCACCGCCATCTGTTGTTACATAAGTATGATAGAATGTACTTATGGCTCCAGTTGTTCCAGACCAGAACCCCCCATAAATGGTAAATATACCAAAGTATGCATCAAAAAATCTCACACATTCTACATCTCCAACCATATTCGATGGACAGGTTATATCCCAATTTAACCCTCCATTTGTCGTTTTTAGAAGATATGGGCCAGTATTCATGTAGCCGATGGACGGACTAATAAAATCTATTGATGTAATATTGGATGAATTATTATTGTATACGAGTGTCCAACTTAGTCCGAAGTCTGAAGTATAATAAATACCATGATTGCTGCACAGATAACCTACAGAATCGTTAACAAAAAGACCATCTTGTAAGCTTTCTGTGTTTCCAATATTTAATTCTAGCCATGTAGTTCCTCCATCTGTAGTCCTTAACAAGGTGCCATCGTTGCCAATTACAATTCCAATATTTGCGTTAGCGAAAAATACAGAATTAAGATTTAATTCTGTATTACTGTTTTGCTCTACCCAAGTTGTTCCATTGTCAGTACTTTTTATTATAACGCCAGAGTCTCCAACTGCATACCAATTTAAGTTATCATAGCAAAATACAGAATTTAGATTTGTGTTAATAGGACACTCGTTTGCGTGCCAAATATTGCCAGCATCAATTGTACTTACTATTTCGCCATTAATACCAACAGCACATCCTGCGAGGCTATCTTGAAAATGAACGGAATTAAGTGTTGTGGGACTATTTGAGAAGCAGTTTGCGAATTATGTTCCACCATCTTCTGTTTTGTAAATATTATTTTGATCAGTTCTAATGCTAAATCCAATGGATGTGTCAGCCATGCAAAATAGGTCTGAAACAATTCCAGATTTTGTATGCCATGTATATCCGCCATTATTTGTTGTTTTAAAGCTAAAACCGAATTCTCCTGTATGCGACCATTTTACAATAGCATAACCATGAGTGCTATCAATAAACTGAATATCATCTACATTATCACTAATTATTTGAATTTTCACCCATGAACTTCCAAAATTTTCAGTTATATATCCATCTCCGCCACCAGTAATTAGTCCTTTGGATTCTGTCGAGAAATCAACATTTGATAAATTTATGTTTGTGTAAGGGAAGTCAATTGTTTCCCAACTTGCTCCAGCATTATTGGTTTTTATAATGGAAGAATTTGGTCCCACAGCAATAGCTGATTCAGGGCTTACCAGATGGACTTCTTGAATATTAAATGATATTGGAGATACCTGTTGTGTCCAAGTCTCACCCTGATTATTAGTCCATAATATTGTCGCATTACTGCCAACAATACAACCAATACTGTCGTTAAAGAAATGTACTGAACTTA
Source organism: uncultured Bacteroidales bacterium (assembly GCA_964579045.1). GTDB lineage: Bacteria > Bacteroidota > Bacteroidia > Bacteroidales > ML635J-15 > Bact-19. The sequence goes on from CAZOHR010000149.1 coordinate 2,091, forward strand.
AGTTCTCTCCACAATTATGCTGAAATGCTGTCCATGTCTGGCCGAAGTCTGTAGTTTTTAGTATCGTTGCATTTGAGCCTACACAAAATCCTATGCTATCATTTGGAAAGAACATAGAGCTTAAATGCTTGTTTGTGTTGCTGTTTATTCTAACCCAGGTATCTCCACCATCATTAGTTCTCAAAATCTTCCCATAAATTCCAAATCCAAACGCAGTACTTGTATCAGTACAATAAATCCCTTTAAAGACAATTTCGTATTCTACTGGATATTGTCTTGTCCACGTGTTTACACCTTGAGAATTACAAATTATGCTTGTAAATAAGGTAAGTATAAGCGAAAAAAATATCTTCTTCATCATGATGTTGTTTTAATTTGATATAATTTTATAACAAATTGTCTAAATCTAATAGAGTACAAATATATAAAAAAGGTTGCAATTGTTTTATTTTATCAAAATACAAATGAGGATTTAAATCATGTTTATTAATCGAAACCGATGCAGTTGCGCTTTTTTGTGGAGTTTTAAGCATAACGGCTTTTAGTTTAGATATCATTTTAATACAAATAACAACTCAGAATATAAATTTCAACGTTCATTCCACAAATTTTAAAATATGGCAATACATTTTTTTTAGTTCGGGAAATACATATTAGTTTTGGCTTATTAAATTACTGAAAATGAAAAGATCTTATTTAGCTTTAATATTTACATTTTTTAGCATAGCTTTGTTTAATGTGCAGTTTGTAAATGCACAAAACCCGAAGAAATACACTCTAAGCGGATACGTCAAAGACAAGGAAAACGGTGAGACTCTAATTGGTGCAAACATTTATCAGGCAGATACTAAAACCGGAGCTACAACAAATATATATGGTTTTTACTCAATTACTTTGCCTGAAGGAAAATACAAAATCACATATTCTTATATTGGATATCAGGATTATATTGCCGATGTGAATCTGACTGCTGATATTACACAAGATATTGAACTAGGTGCAGCAGCAAATGTGATTTCAGAAGTAGTTATCAGTGATAAAAAATCGAACGAAAATGTGGTGTCGAATGAAATGAGTCTTTTTCGCCTAGATAATAAAGCAATAAGTCAGATTCCTGTTTTTATGGGTGAATCAGACCTTATAAAAGCGGTTCAACTTATGCCTGGAGTAAGTATCGCCAGCGAAGGTTCATCTGCATTTATTGTTCGTGGTGGTTCTGCCGATCAAAATCTAATTTTACTCGATGAGGCAACAGTTTACAATCCTTCGCATTTGATGGGGTTTTTCTCGGTTTTTAATTCGGATGCCATAAAAGATGTTAAACTTTACAAAGGAGATATTCCTGCTGCTAATGGAGGCAGACTTTCATCATTACTAGATGTGAGAATGAAAGACGGTAATAAAAAGAACTTCGACGCAAGCGGGGGCATTGGTCTTATATCTAGTAGGCTTACTGTCGAAGGACCAATTGTAAAAGATAAAGCATCTTTTATTGTCTCAGGTAGAAGAACCTACGCTGATTTATTTTTTCCACTTTTTCAAAAAAAGGACAGCTTGCTTAGTGAGACAACACTTTATTTTTATGATCTAAACGCTAAAATCAATTGGGACATTTCTGCAAAGGACAGAATTTTCATTTCTTCCTACTTTGGAAAAGATGTTTTCAAATTTACTGGTCAGGATATTAGCTGGGGAAATAATACCGAAACTTTCAGATGGAATCATATTTATAATCCAAAATTGTTTTCAAATCTTACATTGTTATATTCGGACTACAGTTATGAGTTAGCTAGCACAACTGGAACTCCTAAATTTGTCTGGACTTCCAATCTGCGTGATTATAGTTTAAAATACGATTTCACAGCTTATCCGAACTCAAAAAATACTTTAAAATACGGTGTAATCGGCACTTTTCATCAGTTCAAACCAGGCGAATTTGTCGTTACAATGGAAGACACCACCTTTAATTTCACTCTTAAAGAATCTCAGGCACTCGAATATGCTGGATATGTTAGTAATGACCAAAGGATAGGAGGGAATCTTACAATTAATTATGGAATCAGATATTCGTTTTTTAGTAGCATTGGCGAAGCAACTGTTAACAGATATGATTCTGCATACAATTTTGTGGATACTGTTCATTACGGAAAGAATGAAATTTATAATACATATTCTGGTTTTGAACCTCGCTTTAGTCTAACATATGTTTTGAATGAGAAATCATCAATAAAAGCAGCATATAATCGAACGATGCAGTATGTTCAGTTGGCATCAAATTCCTCGGGGGGAAATCCGCTTGATATCTGGTTTCCTGCTTCACCAAATGTAAAACCACAAAGCGGACATCAGGTAAATGCGGGATATTTCAGAAATTTTGAAAAACCTAGTTTGGAAACTTCTGTCGAACTTTTTTATAAGAAAATGTATGACCAAGTGGACTTTAAAGATTATGCCAATCTGCTGCTAAACGATAGGATGGAAGGAGAGCTGCGTTTTGGAGATGCTCAAGCTTATGGCGCAGAGTTTCTAGTACGTAGGAATACTGGAAAACTTACCGGTTGGATAAGCTATACGCTTTCTCGTTCCGAAAGAACAATCGTTGGCATCAACAACAATAATACTTATTTGTCAAATTTCGACAGAACTCATAATCTTTCGGTGGTTGCTACTTACACGATTACTCCACGATTGAGTGTTTCTGCAAACTGGGTTTATGTTTCGGGTGTTCCGGCTACTTTGCCAATCGGTAGATATTATTTCGGAAACGTTCTTATTCCTATCTATTCGGATCGTAACGAAGCCCGATTGCCTGCTTATCACCGAATGGATATTTCGATAACACTCAAAAATAAAAACAAGAAGGAACGTCGGTTTAATTCGGAATGGAATTTCTCGGTTTACAATGTATATAATCGTAAAAATCCATACTCTTATTATTTTGAAACACAGCGTGATAATCCGCAGGTAATTAAATCCTACAAAATGAGTTTGCTGCCTATAGTGCCTTCAATTACTTATAATTTTAACTTCTAGAATCAGAGAATTATGAAAAATATAAAATTAGTATTAGTTATTTCGATCGTGCTTCTAACGATGTTTTCCTGTAAAGAAGAATTCGATTATAATCAGATGACAGAAGGGCTTGAACGAATGGTTGTAGAAGCATATATTACCGATGCAGATTCCATTCATACCATAAAACTTATGCGCAGTTCCGATTATATTGATCCGCAACCACCAGTACCAGCAACTTCAGCTATTGTTACAGTGAGCGACGGCATCAACACATACAATTTCAGTGAATTAAATCCTGGAGTTTATCAAAATACTTTGCCTTTTCATGGCATTGTTGGTAAAACTTACAATCTCAGCATAAGCTATGGAGAAGAATCATATTCTGCCACATCTGTTCTTGGTGAGTGTTTCCAAATGGAAAATGTTTATTCTTATTACGAAGACAGCATAAATTATGTGCTTTTGTCCGGACAAGAGCCTAATCAATCAAATCAGTATTACACCTTTAAAACGATAGTTAACGGTGCTGCAAACGACACACTAACAAACTGGGGTTACTTCGATGATGAACTTATTAACGGACACTATTTTGAGTATGAGTTGTTTGCTATGCTTCGTGGAACTGCATCCGATACAATTGATGTGATACTGAGTTCTGTGTCAAAAGAGTTTTACAACTATTTTACAAGTATTTCGCAAAATACTGGTTACGAACCAGATCCGTTTTTTAGTACTACTCCAGCAAATTTCAAAGGAAATATCAGCAATGGTGGACTAGGATTCTTTCAGGCAATGTCGGTAAAAAGGAAGAGTTGCATGAGGTTGTAGAGTATGTCATTTCCTGCTGTGCAATTATTCGGTTTGAGATGTCTTAAATATTACATATTTGTCTGTTATAGCAATGCCTATCAGAAGTAAATCAAATATAAAAGTACCAAGATAAGTGTTCCAAAATATCAAAAAATGAGATATTTGGAACACTTATAATCTAATTTTAATCGTGCTACTTTGTTACCTTCGATACCCTCTTGCGGAGTAGTGCAAGTATTGTAATTATTCAAAGTTTTTTAGAATTCTATCTCTATCTTCAATTTCTTTGTTCGATTTGTGATACAGTTCAATTAAGACAATTCTGTTTTCGGATTCAAAATGAGCGTAGATTAATCTAAAGCCTGAGTTTATGCCTTTCCCTTTAAAGCTCCTGCTCGCAATCTTTTTGACCTTAATTATGCAAGTTTTCAAACCGAGATTATCAATTCTGTAACTGAAGGGAGGCCTTTCATTAGGATTTACAAATAGAACTTTCTTTACAATTTCCATGTCATCAGGGATGCTGCGGTATTTTTTTGAAAGCTTCTTTACATCTTGCCAATATTCTTCTAATTCTTCAACTTTCATTGCTTTCATCGTAAGTTCTTACCGAATATGGATGCTCCCTGTAAAAAACAAGCTCATAATCAATTATTTCGCCATCTTTCGAAGCCAACCAAGGCATATCTTTATGTGAGTAATCACTAATTGCTGCAGCCGACCAGTCAGAATATCTGTCGATAACTTGGTCAATAACATCTTTTTCACTTGCTTTTAAATTTCTCAAATCAGATTTCACTAGAGGTATATATCGTGTTTGAGGATAACCATGATATTCTACTTTTAATTTTTCAATCATTTTATTTGAAATCATTGTAGCTATTATAGAATCTAGTTTTTGTGGAACAGGACCATATGGTAGTTTTCTGTATTCTGCCCCTGATAAATGCTCCTCATATATTTCATAATAATTGAAATCAGAAAAATATAAGAGTTTGTACAGAAGGGTTTCACCAATATTTGGCTTTCCTGCACATTTTTCTAGAATGTAGAGTAAAATATCTTTAAATTTTTCAATATTCAGGATTGGAACAGATATTCTTAATTCATGATTTTCTGACGCTTTAGTGTTTTTTAGCTCAATATTTTCAATATCAATATTCGAAGACAATATTTTGTCAATTGAAATTGATAGAATGCCAGAAATTTTTTGCAATTCAATTACAGATACATTACGATTGCCAAGTTCAATTTGTGTTAAAGAAGTCCTTGGAATATCAACTAGTCTTGCAAGCTCATCTTGTGAAAATCCTTTTCTTTTGCGCAGAAATGAGATTCTTTTTCCAATTTCTTTTGGAGTTATTGTTTCCATGTTCAGTATAGTTTCAATGCAAAGATATTAAATGTTTTAATATAAAACAAATAAATGATAGAAAATACAACAATACTATCATAAAGAAATGTGAAAGTTTTAGCAAAATGACAAAAGTAGGTTTAATTCACGAGTTGAACCTACTATTAGTCACACAAACATGTTCGTTTTTTTTGTTTTTGATCCTGTCAAGTATTTGCAAAATATCAGAATCTTTAATATTCCCAAAACTATTTTCAATAAAAGGGCAAGGCTTTACATTGCCGGCTGGGTCAATGTAAATAAATAGTTTTCCGCCAACACAGCCACGTTTTGCTTCCCATAAATCGGGTGAATATGTGATTGGAAGATTTTTGTAATCAGAAGATTTTTGATTTTCTATGGTCAGCTTTTCTAATTGCCCAAAATCTTCCAAATTAAAACTGCTGTACTCGTCATTTAGTACATGATGCATTTGTCTTGGGGTATAGCAATTTATGAAATGTGCCCCTCGCAGACCAGCAAATTCTATGTATTCTTTGAAGTCTTTTTTCTGCAGTAGAGTTTTTCCAAAAACACAGTCTATCGCAACCAAAAGTCCAGTTTTATTGGCTGCTTTTATTGCGTCCGTAGCATAAGAAAATGCCTTTGGAGTACCTTTTACTGAATTAATCTGTTCTTCATTAGTGGAATCGAGTGAAATCATTACGCCTTTCAATCCTAAATCTTTCAAAATAGATAATTTTTCAATACTAAGATTGTATCCTGTGGAAAGTAGCCAGAACCTAGTGTTGCGGTTTTCGAATTTCTGTAAAATCATAGTCAAATCATTCCATCTCATCATAGGTTCGCCGCCAGATAAGTAAATGCTTGTAATTCCTCTATCAATTAAGCTCTCTATTGTAGCGAGGATTGTTTCAATGCTAAGACGTTCTTCTTGTGTGTGGAGATCGGAATTGTAACAATACTTGCATTTAAATGGGCATTTTGATGTAATGCAAATAATTGCAAAAACAAGTTGAGGCCGTTTTTTATGATTAATCCACTCAATATCTCTAATTACATATTCGATAAAATCTTTTGAATTAATTGGGGGCATATCAGGAACTGCAATTATTTCACCAGCAGCCTTTACATATCTGTTTGGATTAGTTTTAAAAAGGCATCTGCTATCTTTAAAGTAGGTTTTTATTTCCCCAAAAGCATTTAAAAATCCAAAACGTGCAAATGCTCTAAAGTACAAGCGAATTGCAATTTGCAAGTCTATCCACTTTTTTCGAAAACCATATATGAATTTTGTTTCTGCCATTATTTAAGCTTTGTTTCAAAAATTGCATATTCACTATCTGGAACTACTTTTTCGCCACAAATCCTTTCGATATATTTAATTGCCATATTAATGCTGTCCTTGTTTTCTTCAA
>CAZOHR010000150.1:0-8635 GCA_964579045.1 uncultured Bacteroidales bacterium
TTAAAAGTGCGTTTCCGCCAAAGGCTACCACTGCTAATTTCTTTTCTGCCATACAATTATATTTTAACGTTAAGTCGCAAATCTAAATTATTTTTATGATATAAAGGTAAAAACATGTTCTTTAGCAGAAAATTGCTATCTTAAATCATTGTTGTCCGAAATAAATTCTAGAGAACACCTAAATGCCATATTTACAAACTGAAAGAGAGAACTAATAACTATCGGGGCTTATAAAAACTAAGCACCTTCTAATAATCACCAAAGTTTAACTCTATTAACTATTGTGCTTCTATCATATGATGTTGTCAATTAATGTTTTGTTAAAAATTCTAAAAACCCTCAAATGTTAAAATATTTATTTATTTTTGTGGTATGTTAATTGCAAATTTACAAACCTTAACTATAAATTTTTAATTATGAAAACTACAATCAAGTTATTATTTGTTCTCGTGGCTTTAAGCTTGTCGTTTGCAGGCCAGGCTCAGAAAGCAAAAAAAGTTAAAACATTCAGCGGAATAGTTACTTACGACATTACTTACGAAGGCGAAGATATTGATGAAGCTACAAAAGCACAGTTACCAACACAGATAGTTGTTAGCATGAGCGGTTACAAAGTTCGCAACGAGCAAGTTTCTGTTATGTACACAATGGCTTCAATTACAGATCTCGAGAAAGGCAATGCCATCATATTAATTGATGCTATGGGAATGAAGATTGCTGTAAATCAGACTAAAGAAGAAATTGAAAAAAACAAAGCTGAAGCTGGTCTACAAGATCCAATTATTAAGATTCTTGACGAAACCAAAGTAATCGCTGGTTACAAATGCAAAAAAGCTGAAGTTACTACTGGCGAAGAAGTTATCGAAGTTTACTTCACCGAAGAAATTGCTGTTCCTGCTGGAATGAATGATGACAACGGTTTTAAAGGAATCAATGGAATGTTGATGCAATACACAATCAATCAGCAAGGTATGATTATGACCATGACTGCTAAGGAAGTAAAGAAAGCTAAAGTAAAAGGTGGATTATTCCTTATTCCTGATGATTATGATGTGAAAACTATGGAAGAATTAGGTGGAATGTTTGGTGGATGATAATTGTTCACAATCATACATTGATAAATTATTAATAAAAGAATCCTCAATAGGGGATTTTTTTTTATTTTTACGCGATGGCAAAAAAGAAAGATAAATCAGAAGAAGAAAAACCTGCAAAAAAGAGCAAAGCCTCTGTAGGGTCGCGGTTTAGCGGCATTGTAGCTTTCTTTCAGGACGAAAGATTTAGGGTGAGCATGGGCTTATTCATGTTGGCTTTTGCCCTAATCCTATGCCTATCTTTTACTTCTTATCTTTTTACATGGAAAGCCGACCAGAGTATTATGGACATGGGCATTTCTGGATTGTTCTCAAATAGCTCTTATCAAGTAGAAAACTGGATGGGTAAATTGGGCGCTTTATTGTCAAATATCTTTATCCACAATTGGTTTGGATTACCTTCTTTTTCTTTTGTTCTAATCTTTGGAGTTTTCGGATTTAATCTACTCAACGTAAAGCTTACCAACCCTTGGAAGTTCTTGTTTATTAGCATGATCTTTAGTATCTGGTTCAGCATTGCCTTGGCTTCGGTTTTCTCCGACAAATTCTTTATGGTTGGTGGCGCTCATGGATATTTCATCTTTAACTGGATTAGTGCAATCATTGGTAAAATAGGGGCATATACTGCTGTTTTACTTACTGCTTTTATAATTATCGTTTTTACATTTAAGAATTCTCTAGGATGGTTTAAAAGTGGAGTTAAACGAATTTCTAAAGTTAAAAAGGAAGATTTCGACGAGATTGCAACCGATAATTATAAAGATTCATCAAAACCCGAAAAGGATGAAAATATTGAGGCAGGAGTAATTCTTCTTGATGATAATATGAGTGATGAAAAACTACCTAACGAAATGGAACTCGATAGCGTAGACGAAGAATTAGAAGAAGACGCAGAAGAAGAACCAGCTAAAACTATTGGTCTTGATACTACAGGACTATCACTCGGAGTAGTAGAAACCATCGAAGAGGAAGCATTGACAGATGATGAAATAAATTCCGATTTCCTTCAAGACTATGATCCAACAAAAGATTTGGAGTATTACAAAATGCCTCCGATTGAGATACTTACTGACTATCCAGCTCGAAAAGCTGATGTTACTCGTGATGAATTAAATTCTAACAAGGATAAAATTGTCCGAACTTTACGTGATTATAAAATTGAAATTTCGAGAATCACTGCTACGATAGGTCCGACAGTGACTTTATATGAAATTGTTCCAGCTCCAGGAGTAAGAATTTCAAAAATCAAGAATCTCGAAGATGATATTGCGTTAAGCTTGTCAGCTTTGGGAATTCGTATAATTGCACCTATTCCGGGTAAAGGCACTATTGGTATCGAAGTGCCAAATTCAAAACCAGAAACAGTTTCGATGCGTTCAGTGATTAAATCGGCAAAATTTCAGGAATCTACATTTGAATTACCAGTTGCCTTGGGTAAAACAATTTCAAACGAAACTTATGTTTTTAATCTTGCAAAAACTCCTCACTTACTTGTAGCGGGAGCTACCGGACAGGGTAAATCGGTGGGTGTAAATGCAATTATAACTTCTTTGCTGTACAAAAAGCATCCTTCGCAGCTTAAATTTGTATTGGTTGACCCAAAAATGGTCGAACTTTCAATATATAGTCGTATCGAAAAGCATTATTTGGCCAAATTGCCAGGTGAAGCCTCACCTATTATTACTGATGTTACCAAGGTTGTACCAGTTATGAATTCTCTTTGTATCGAGATGGATAATCGTTACACTTTATTAACTCAGGCAGGAGTAAGAAACATTGTGGAATATAACACCAAGTTTGTATCGCGTAGATTAAATCCTAACAAAGGGCATTATTTTATGCCTTATATTGTTGTGGTAATTGATGAGTTTGCCGACATTATTATTCAGGAAGGAAAGCAGGTTGAAGCCCCAATTTCGAGACTAGCAGCAAAAGCCAGGGCAATCGGCATTCATCTTATTGTAGCAACTCAGCGACCATCAACAGATGTTATTACTGGAGTTATCAAAGCAAACTTTCCGACCCGAATTGCTTTTAAGGTTACAAATATGCATGACTCCAAGACCATTCTCGACACAACAGGAGCAAATCAGTTAATCGGTCGTGGTGATATGCTTATCTCCGAAACGGGTAAAATCAGTCGTGTACAATGTGCATTTATTGACACACCCGAGGTTGAGCTTTTAGTTGACCATATAAGTGCACAACAAGGCTATCCACATGCTCTCGTGTTACCTGAGCCAGAAGTTGCAGAATCTGGTGGCGGCGGTGGAAGTCTTGATGCAAACGATAAAGACGAGTTATTTGATGAGGCGGCACGTATAGTTGTCCGTCATCAACAGGGATCTACATCGCTTATACAGAGAAAGATGAGTATTGGCTACAATCGTGCTGGTAGAATTATCGATCAACTTGAGTCAGCGGGAATTGTTGGCCCTTACGAAGGATCTAAAGCCAGACAGGTATTTTATCCAGATGAATTATCTTTGGAACAGTATTTGATTACCCTCAATCAAAAATAAATTAATTACAGTAAAATAAAGCAAAATGAAACAAAAATTTCTAATCATCGGTCTGCTTTTATTATCTTATGCAGGCTTTTCACAAACAGATGCAGCAGCAATTGCATTATTGGACGAAGTTTCTGCAAAGGCAGAGAAATACACAAGTTTGAAAATAGATTTTACAATGAATGTTGAGAATCTGCAAACAAAAAAACGCGATACTTATGTTGGTAATGCCAGTTATAAAGCAGGCTTTTATAAACTTGATATCATGGGTCAGATCGTTTTCTCTGATGGTAAAACTAACTATACTTACTTAAAAGATGCCGAGGAGGTAAATATTACGAACAACGCAGATAATCAGACTGTTATGATGAACCCACAGTCATTATTAAAAGATTATAAAAACACTTACAAAGTAAAGTATATTGCTGATAAGTTTGAAGCAAACAGACCACTAGTAGAGATAGATTTAACTCCAAAGGTAATTGAGAATAAAAAATACACGAAAATTACAGTTAAAGTTGACAAAACTAAAAAACAGATTTATTCAGTTCGCTATGTTGGCAAAGATGGCGTAAGTTATCTGATTGAGATTTCGAAGTTTACCGAAAATCCTGCAATAAGCGATGGAGAAATAAAATACAGCAAAGCACTATTCCCCGATGCAGAAGTAATCGATATGAGATAACTATTTAGGTATCTGGTAAAATTTTGTAATCAGTAATCAGTAAATTGTAGTAAACTCGAAATTCTGTCTTTTTAACAAAGGTGAAATTTCAATTAGCGATAGCGACTATGCAAATCCACCGACTACTGACTACAAATTTTACCGATTACAATAACTAAATTTTAGTTCTGACATAATACCTAAATAATTACGATATGAGATAAATTAAGAGAGGCGAAAGCCTCTTTTTTTTAGTATCATCTTTAGCGATATCGAGTTTTTTTAAGATAATCTCAAAAAAGTTTGTATTTGCGTTTTTTTATTTAAGAAGCGGACTTCTTAGTAGATAGTTAATTAATAAACACTGTTAATAAATATAAACAATCTAATTTGTCAATTCTTAATCACCGCTCCCTTTAGATTTGTAATTGCAAATCTAAAGGGAGTGGTGAGTGTATGATATCATAGTAATGACTAGTGTTTTTGTGGAAAAGAAATATTTCTGAATGTCATTTATCAAATTATAGGTTATTGTATTTAGTTAACCCAGAGACAATAAAAGCTGATTTATTAGAGTTTTTTTATTATTATAACCTGATGCGTCTAGCTAACAATTCCCATTAAATTGAGTAGTATGGTAAGCGTTTCAGGCGAAACGAAAGCCACATAACAACTAAATGTGGTAAACGTTTCATGCGAAACAAAAGCCACAAATTTTGATTTTGTGGTAAATGTTTCTATCTTTGTACTAAATATTAAGAAAATGTTCAAAGATGATTCAGAAGATATTATTTTAAATTTCTTTAAGGATAAAGCCTGTTTTACAAAAACCGAAATGGTTGAATATTACAGCAATAAAGGAATTATTCTTAGCGATGAAGCTTTTAGATCAAAATTGCATCGATGGAGAAAGAAAAATATCATTCATGATGTGGCAAAAGGAAAGTATGTAATTAACGGCAAAAACATTTTTGTACCCGACACAGATAAACTGACACTAAAAATCAATAAGCTTTTTGTTTCAAAATACGATGACGTAGATTATTGTATCTGGTCAACAGCATGGTTGGCAAATTTTATGCATCACATACCTTTCTCATTCTTTCACGTAATTGAAACAGATAAAGATGTTTGCGAATCAGCTTTTTACCATTTAAAAGATAACGGTATTAACATTTATCTCGAACCTGATGCCAAACAAATCGAAAAATATGTTTTGCCGGAAGATGACAGCGTTATGATTCGCCCAATAGTTACAAGGGCTCCCATTAAAAAAGAACACAAAATCAGATTTGCAGCTATTGAGAAAATTTTGGTTGACATATTCTGCGATCAGGATAAGTTTTATTTGTATTCAGGTAGGGAACAGGATTGGATTTTCGAAAACATTTTAAATTCATACAATATCAACTTTTCAACCTTATTAGCGTATGCAGAACGAAGAAAAAGGGATAAGGAACTACGTAAATATTTGTTGAAGAACTTTAGTAATCAGGTAAAAGATATAATAGAATGATACACAAGGACACTCTGACAAAAGAATGGATAATGCAGTTTCGAGAACGACCGGAACTGAAAAAGAATGATCCGGCTTTGATAGAAAAAATGATATTTGCTCTGTATTTACTTGAATGTCTTGTAAAACAGCCTTTTGAATTTGTCTTTAAAGGAGGAACAAGCCTGATTCTGATATTGGATAAAAGTTACCGTTTTTCAATTGATATTGATATTACAAGCAGCATGAGCAGAGCAGAAATAGAAGATATTTTGCAAAAGCTTGTCGAAAATTCTGCTTTTGAATCATTTAAACCAGATGAAGATCGTAGTTATGAAAATACAGCCATTCCAAAAGCACATTATTTCCTCTACTTTAATCCAAGTTTCAACAATGCAGCCAATTACATACTGCTACATATTCTTTATAAAGAAAATGTTTATGCAGAACGAGAGAAAACTGATATCAAATCTCAATGGTTAAAATATAGTGAGCCGATTGTCAGTGTTATTACTCCTACTGTCAATGCAATATTAGGCGATAAACTTACAGCCTTTGCACCAAATACAACAGGAGTTCCATATTTGAAAAGAAAGGAAGTTGAAATAATTAAGCAATTGTTTGATATTTCTATTTTAATTGAAAAAGCAGATGATTATAAACTAGTTTATGATTCATTCAAAAAAGTAGTTGTAGAAGAAATTAGCATGCGCAAGATTGATATTGTAAGTAACGATGTACTCGATGATATTGTAAATACTGCCTTGATAATTGCTCGTAGAGATAAAAACAAGGATAAAGATGCTGAGAAATTCAAAGAACTACTACTTGGATTATCAAAAATCAACAGTTTTATTATCGGCAGTAACTTCAGAATTGACGAGGCAATTGAAGCTTCGGCAAAAGCTGCTTGGTTTGCAATAAAACTTAAAAATAAAGACTTTTCTATGCTAGACTTATATAGTGAAGCGACAGATATTTCAACTATGCAGATAGAGCGCACAGAATACAATTATCTTAACAAGTTAAAAAAGTCAAATAGAGCAGCATTTTATTATTGGCATCAATGTATTGAAAACATGAATAGCTAATATTATGGGACAAAATACAAATTTCGAGTTCTTAAAGCATGAATGAAGTTTCCTTACGGAGTCTGCATTATAGGCTGAAAACAAAATAAAATCGGCATCTGTTACCTCTTTAGGTGTTGAAATCCAACTTTCTAAAAGACTTATTTCTCTAGTTCAAAAATTCTTATAGTTGGAGTTTTGAATACGTCGCCCCAATTGGTATAGGTTAGTGCAAGTTTATTTCCATCTGGAGAATAACTTATGCAGTTCATGTATGGACATTCGATTTTCATGGCTTGTTCTAGTTCTCCAGTGAGAGTGCTATAAACTGCAAATGTTTGATTTGGATCCATACCTGTTATTGCCACATGTTTTCCATCTGGACTATAATCTATGGCATTTACTGATCCTTCAAATCCTGCTAATGTGTGAATTTTCTGACCAGTAGTTACATCCCAAATGCCAGCAGTATTTTCATAAAAGCCTGCTGTGAAAAATTTACCATCTGGGCTGAATTTCACAGTATTTAGATTGCCACTGTAGTTTATACTTTTAACTTTTGTACCTGTACTGATTTCATACAAATTAAAACATTGTAGTTTGTCGCTTGTTATGCCCGCCAAAATATATTTGCCGTCGGGGCTTACATCAAAACACCACAATCCATTTTCAGTAGCAACTATCTTGTTAAGTGTACCATCTTTTGTGTTGTATCCAGCAATAACTGATTTATTATTTAGTCTTCCAGATACATACAGTATTTCACCTGATGTCGAAAACTTGATCCCAATAACTGATTCAAAACCGTCTATGTTTGCGACTTCTTTAAGTGTGCTGGCCTCATGTATTTTAACTACATTGTTTTCATAAGCTGTAAAAATATAATAAGCAAAATAATTATTACTGCTGTCTAAAGTAATGTCTTTTGGGTAAAACTCGAATGGTAGCGACGGTATTTTTCTTAATAGTTCACCTGTTTCAGGGTTTAATACTGCTATTTCTCGCTCGCCACCACAGGTAAACAGTTCTTTGCCATCTCTGCTCCAATCTGCACCCCAAACGGTTTGCCCATGATAAGATATCATTTGTGGAGTAGTTTTAAAACTATACGAACTCTGTGAGAAAGAGTATGCGAAGAACATAAATATAAATGCAGAAGATAAAATTATTTTTTTCATGGTTAAAAAATTTAAAGTTTAAAATTAGGTAAAAATACCTTTTATTTTCAAAAAGGATGCCGAAAATATATAAATTTGTTGAGTGCCCCGATAATATAGCTTTTAAAAGAAAATGAAGATTAAGGGATTTGGAGAAATGAAATAAGGCTTTGGTAGTTTACAACTCTAGTTTATTGGAGGGGTTGACATCCGATTACACATTATAAAATTTTACGATTCTATTATTCTTCAATGTGTAATTGGGGCTAAAAGATTTGTAGGATTAGTTAGATTTTGATGCGTTAAATTGGGGGAGAAATTTATTTTGCTTCGCAAAATATTGGGATGAATTATTTTGCTTCGCAAAATTGGGAAGAATAGTTTTATTTATTTTGCTTCGCAAAATAAAATGGGGTTTTAGTGGTTTTGGATTTTTTTTGGCTGTTATAAATTTTGCTGTGCAAAATTTATAAAGTTTGGGGTGTGAAGGATTACAAATTTTTCTGAAGAAAAATTTGTAATCCCAAGAGGGGGTGCTATCAAAGTTAAAACTCAGCGAACTGTGTTCGCTGGTTTTTTGTTTGTCCAATTCCGCTTCAAAAACGGGGTTTTTGGCGGATTGGACAAACAAAAAACCCATCGCTG
>CAZOHR010000151.1:0-8609 GCA_964579045.1 uncultured Bacteroidales bacterium
TAAAGAAAACTCCCATGAGGATAAACATCCCTAATAAAATAAAACTGCTTTTTTTCATAATTAAATAGATTTAGATTTATAATTTTTAAATGACTCAACAAAGTTATCAAATTTTATTCCAGACTGTTAAATATTTTTACTGCATCATCAAAATTATTTCCACAAAACATTGGGTCGGCTTTACATTGATGACAAACAAGTGGTCTATCTGGCTTCTCCCATAGTCCACACAGCATATCTTTTGTCAGATGTATACATGGAGTATTAGAAGGTTTACCACTTGGCATTCCAGGAATAGGACTAGATATAGATGGAGCAGTGCAACAGCCACCACATTTTCTGCATTCCATTTTTTTTATTACAAAGATAAGAAAAGATGAGTATTATAAATTATTTCATTGGCGACATTACAAGTAGTTTTTTAATTCTACAGGACTTGAAATAATTTTTAGATTTGACCATTTGCTAACAATCTTACCTACGACTTGAGGTCCAGAAACCAAAATTGTGGTATTTGCTAAATTAGAATGAAACTCTGTCAACATATCATCTATTAAGGTTCTATCTACCTGGGAGACAAAGAAACTAATTACATAATCAGGCTTGATAACAGCCGCAGCTTTAAGGACATCTTCGGTAGGTACATTTTGCCCTAAATATATTACATTGTGACCATGTTTCTTAGCCATATAATGGGCATAGAGTAAACCTGTTTCATGCTGTTCGTAAAATGGTAGAAATAACAGAAATGTCTTTTTATATTTCTTTGGTTGTTGCAATTTATCTATTTGAGCAGCAAATTTTTGCCTCAGCATATTGGAAATAAAATGTTCGTGTGCAGGGCTAATCGCACTTGTTTGCCATAAAACACCTATTTTATTAAAAAGTGGGTATAAAACCTCTTGAATAGTTTTATCAAACCCATTTTTCTTGGTGCAATCATCAATTAGTTTATTAAAGAATCTTTGATCAAAATTAAGCATCGCCACTAAAAGGTTCTCAGAAACAGACTCGGAATTATCTAATAATTTAACCCTACGAAAAATTTCAGAATTAGTCAAATCTTTCATCTCTGAAATCTTAGAACCGTTATTTAACAACACAACTATGCAAAGTAATTTCTTCAAATCCTCATCAGAGTAGTATCTAATATTGGTTGAACTTCGCTCTGGAATAAAAATATTGTAGCGTAGTTCCCAAATTCGAATGGTATGTGCCTTAATTCCAGAAATTAATTCAAGGTCCTTAATTAGGTACTTTTGCACGTAATTATATATCTCCATATTTAAAAATCTTCTTAGTTTAAAGATAAACAAAAACAATTAAACAAAGTTCTTTGAATTTGTAAAAAAAAATATCAACTAGCTTTTGGATTGAACAAAACTTATTAGATTAGCAAGTCCTTGCCTGAGTTCATTTGGTTGACGAGCTATATTTATGCGAATATAATTATTCCATTCATTTCCAAAATGCACTCCTGGGATAATTGCTGTTTTGTAATCATCGTAAAGCTTAAGTCCAAATTCTAGGCTGTTATTAAAACCTTTTGGCAATCTGCACCAGACAAAATATCCACCATCTGTACTAGGACAGAAAAACCCACTATTTGTCAACAGTTCGGTTGATTCAACATAATTAGTTCTAATTATCGCCCTTATTTCATCAATATATTGCTGATAATTATCGGTTTTGAGATAATCACACATTGCTTGTTGCAAAGGAGCTGGAACACATAAACCAATATAATCGTGAGTGTAACACATTTTTTCGAAATGAGATTCATGCATCAGAAAGTAGCCAATACGCCAACCGGTAACGGAGAATTTTTTCGAGAAGCTGTTAACGTAGAAAACGTTTGGAGACAGATCCTCAATGGGGTAATATGGGCAATCTTCGCCAAAATACAATTCATTATAAACTGCATCAATAATTAAATATGAGTTATTCTTCTCGGCAAGTTGAACCAAAAAATCAAGTTTTTCTTTGCTCATCGCCTTCCCATAAGGATTACCTGGGCTTGAAACAAAAAGCAATTTAATTTTATTTGAAACAAAGAATTCTTCAAACTCTTGATTATCAAAATAAATAGAATCATCAATTAAATATGGGAAAAACTGATGACCGAAAATACGTGGTAAATGAATATACGATTCATAAGCAGGAGAAAAAGCTGCCACATTAAACGTATTGGACCCATTAGCAGACATTAAGTAATTGTATATCAGGGATATTGCCTCAGTTGCACCGTTGGTAATCAGAAGCTTTGAATTAGAACCACAGATATTGTATTTGTTCTCTAAGAAATTAACAAGTTCGAGATTTCCAATTCCAGGAGCATATTGATGATAATTTTTAAAGCTCACATTAGCAAGAGACTGCATTAATTTGTCGGGTGGCATAAAACCAGGTATTCCTTGAGCTAGATTAATCCCTCCGTATTTTTTTATTAGGTTACTGAAATAACTGATTAGCGACCCTTTGACTTCGATATCGGATTTTACCGGCATTTATATCTTGTTATAAGATTTTATTACCTCCTCTGAAACAACAGCAATATCGAGAACTACAAGACCATCAATAGCATAATTAAAATCTGGGTCAACATTAAATTCGAGAATTCTTCCACCAAGAGACAAATACTTTTTGATTAGAATAGGCACTCCAAAATGGTTTGTATCAATATCTTTAATTATCTTGTCTATTGCCGACAAGTCTTCGTAATTCGAGAGTAATGCTTCGTGATGATGATTAAGTTTATAATCAAATGGGATTCTAGTTTCGACCATTTTGGACAATTCTGGCCAGCCGTGATGTCTTTTGAGATATTCAATAAGTAAAATCTTGGCATTATTCGAATACATGCTCGAAATGCTGGCAGGTCCAATAAGATATTTGTACTGAGGAAATCTTTGGGTAACAAAGTAAATCCCTTTCCATAGCAAGAATAGCGGCAAAGGTTTACGTTGATAATCAGGTACAATAAATGATCTACCCATTTCCATTGACTTGTCGAGATATTGAGTAAAGCTCTCTTTGAATTTGAATAATGTGTTTAAATAAAAACCATCTATTCCAAAGTTTTTAATTATCTCTTCGCCCATTCCAATTCGGTATGCTCCAACGATTGCTGAAGCGAATTCGTCCCAGATAAAAAGATGGTGATAATATTTGTCGAAATTATCAGTATCTTTTTCATTACCAGTACCCTCACCGACTTCCCGAAATGTAATCTCCCGTAATCTTGACAATTCCATGAAAATATTGGGAATATCCTCATATTTTGAAAAGAAACATTGGTAATTATCGGTAGCAAATAGCAAATCTGTATTCTTTATCTTTGCAATCTCTTGTTTGAGCAAATCAATATCTACTGCTGGAAGAATTGGTTTATAATTAGCGGAATCCGTCTGATGAACACATTTATCTGAAACATTATCTAAGCAATAAGTACGAGCTTTAAGAACATTTGCAAGAGTCTTATCATCAGTAATTGCTTTTATATACTTAGGGTGCTTTGGTGGTGTGAATCTGAATGTTACAACATTATTCTTTTTGTTTAACAATTCTATTGGCAACAATGCAGTTCTCAATGCAGGATGAATTTTTCCAGCAAAATGAAAGAATCGACTATTTTTTCCAGAAATAAAACCGGAGACAACTGGAGCATTAACATGACGGATAAGCTTTATAACATTAGGTTGCCAATCTCTATCCTCTACAAGTTTTGATTTGCCGTACTTAGTAGAAACTTCACCCGCGGGTAATATACTTATTGCACCGCCAGATTCGAGGTGTTTAAACATTTCTTTAAATCCAGCATAACTTGAAAAAACCTCTTTACGGGTTTCAAAAGGATTAACTTCTATCAAGTGAGGTGCTGCAGGCTTTACCCTACTTAATAAAAAGTTGGCAATAAACTTGGTGTCTGGTCTTCGAGCTAAGATTGTCTTCATTAACACCAAGGCATCCAATGCGCCATGTGGATGATTTATCATAAAAATCACAGGACCAGTTTCTGGAATGCAATTTATATCTACCTCTGAAACTTGAATTCTATTATTGCCAATCTTGAGGCAATTATCACAAAAAACTATACTGTCATCGTCATAAGCAACATCATACATTTTATTTAGCTTATTAAGCTTAAATAATTTCATACCACAAGAAGACAGAATTCTGCCAAAAACCCCCTTGATATTCAAGAGCTTCTGGAATTCCTCGTGCGATATTACTTTATGCTTTAACTCTGACATTACGCTTTTGGTACAGTTTTACAAAGATGATAATTTTTGTTCGAAAAATAAAGCTTTTTGTAAATTTGTTTTCTTTAACATGATTTTTTAGTTAAAAATCATTGGTTCTACCTCAACAAATGAGTAAAAATCCTATTTATCCAGTTTGCTGGCATTTCTTATAAACGGAAAATAAAAGACTAATAATAATGATCCACTTAATAAAATAATCAAACCTGAAAATAAAAATGCCTGTTTTATTGAATATATATCAGCCATCCATCCCATAAATGGTCCAAATGCTGAAAAGAATATTCTTATAACAAAATTCCTAACTGAAAGCACAGTTGCTCTAACTTGAGGTTCACATAAACGATTAATATAGTCTTTTAAAACTGGAGTTGCTATACCCCTAAAGAAATAAAACAACCAAATGATTCCAAAAACAAATTGAAGCTGCGTTAATCCTAAAACTATATAGGCACCACTAATAACAATAAGAATAAAAAGGGTTGTTTTAAGGCTTCCAATTTTATTTTCGATTTTATAAGCAAACATTGTCGCAACTCCAACAGTGAGATTTACAACTGCCCAAGCTATCCCCACCTGATACTCGGTAAAGTTATGAATTTTGTTAAGATATGTTTGTAAAAACCAGGCCATAGTTAGTGTGGCACAGCCAATAACTGATGAAAATAAGATATTCAGAGATAGCTCTTTCGATTTAAATAATGAGTATTTTACCACGCTAAAAATATGCTTTAACCCCGCACCTACAATTTTAGAACTCACTTTAGGCTCATACAAAGAGAATGCTGCTGGAACAGCAATAAATGCAATTACTGTTTGCCAATAAAATGGTGTACGTAAGCTAATCTCAGCTAAGAATCCACCTGCGAGAGCTGCAAGAGTTTCGGCAAAATTCCCAATAGACAAAACCCTACCCTCATATTTCACATATTGCTTCTCTCTGCCTTGCAATTTAAGACTGTCGTATAGCAATGCAGAATCGCTACCACTGATAAAACTCTGAGCTGTCCCGAGAATTAGTTCAGCAATCAAAAAACCATAAAATCCAGATGTAAAACTATAAACTGCAAAACCAATAGTTCCTAAGATAGAGCCAAGAATAATTGTATTCTTACGCCCCCAAACATCTGCTGCATAACCACTGGGAATCTCAAGAATTATTACAGCAATTGAATAAATAGCTTGCAAAGTAAGTACATCACGTAGAGTTAAGCCGTTTTCTTGGTAAAACAACACAATAATTGGCATGTATAGCATGAACCATTTTGCTGTTTTAATCGCATAAAGTGCAATAATATTTCGCTTGAAATTTTGCATTCAGGCAGCAAATATAAAAATGTTTCCATAATAATTACTAAAAAAATGTACCTACTGAAACTGTCAAAAAGTATATAAAAAAAATATAATGAGCCTATTCGCACTAATAATTACTAAAAATCATACTATCACCGAAAGGATTTATTTGCTTAAACACTGAATTTTCGACGATGTTTTTTGTATTTTTGTAAAAAAATCAACAATGGATAAGACTGTATTTTTACAAATAAGCTTTCTTTTAATTTGTAGTTTCGCTTTTTCACAAACGGGTAATCTTGATGAAAAGACACTTACAGATATACGCAATGGGTATAAGGTAAAATCTGAAAACGACAAAGCAATACGCAATGCTCTTACAAACAACGACATTAAAAGTATTGCTTTAAACCGCGACATTACTGGAAAAACCGACTACAACTTTAAGTACAAAGTAAATGTTAGTGGAATTACTGATCAAAAAAGCTCTGGTAGATGCTGGATGTTTACAGGTTTAAACACTTTGCGACCACTAATTATAGAATCGAAAAAACTATCAGGATTTGAATTCTCGACCAACTACCTTTATTTTTATGATTTACTTGAGAAATCCAATCTATTTTTAGAAGCTACAATTAAGCATGCCGACAAAGAAATGACAGATCAAACAGTTGATTGGCTATTTAAAAACCCGATTGGTGATGGTGGTGTTTGGAGTTCTTTTGCCAACCTAGTTGACAAATATGGAGTTGTGCCAAAGACAGTTATGCCTGAGACATATCACTCCGAAAACACAAGCTGGGTAACACAAATATTAGCACGTAAACTTAGAGAATTTGGCCTTAGATTAAGAGAGTTGAAAAAACTGAAAGCGTCTGACAATAAAATAAGTGAGGAAAAAATAAAGATGATTTCTGAAATCTACAGATTACTTGTTTTATTTCTCGGAGAACCACCAGTTGAGTTTCAGTATCGTTTTGTGGATAAGACAGACAGTATTGGAGAATATAAAACTTATACTCCACAAAGTTTTTTTAAGGAATTATTTCCAGAGTATAAAAATGATGACTTTGTTATGCTGATGAACGACCCGTGTCGAGAATATTATAAAGTATATGAGATAGAATACGATAGGAATGTGCATGAAGGTAAAAACTGGAGATATTTAAATTTACCCACAAATGAAATCAAAGCATTTGCACTAGCAAGTATTAAAAACAATGAAGCTATGTATTCGTCATGTGATGTTGGCAAACAGCTAAGCAAAGTTGACGGCACAATGGATTTAAACAATTATGATTTTGAGGCACTTCTAGGTACCGAATTCAATATGTCGAAAGCAGATAGGATAAAAACTTTTGATAGCGGCTCATCGCATGCTATGCTGCTTATGGCAGTAGATACCGACAATGAAGACAAACCTATTAAATGGCAGTTTGAGAATTCCTGGGGAGCATCATCTGGGCATAATGGCTATTTAATTTTTACTGACGAATGGTTTGATGCATATATGTTTAGAGTAATTGTCAATAAAAAATATCTCGACGAAAAAACAATAAAATTACTTGATCAGAAGCCAATAATGCTTCCACCTTGGGATCCAATGTTTATGTCTGATAACTAACAAATCGAGATTGAATTATGTGTGGAATAACGGGAATATATTGTTTTAATGATACTGCTGACAAATACAGTGATGGGCTTGCTTTAGCAGTTGATTCTCTAAAATATCGCGGACCTGACGACAATGGTATTTATATAGATAAAAATACTGGTTTCGGGCACACTCGTCTTTCTATTATTGATACCTCATCGGCAGGAGCACAACCATTTGCTGATAGTAGCGGAAAATATTCTTTGGTATTTAATGGTGAGTTCTATAATCACAAAGATTTTAAACAAGAGCTTTTGAATGATGGAGTAAAATTTAAATCAAGCTCCGACACAGAAGTCTTACTATACCTCCTTATCAAGTATGGATCCGATGCTATCGAAAAAGTTAACGGATGCTTTTCATTTGCGTTTTACGATTCTGTAAATAACAGTTGTATAATTGCTCGCGACAGAATGGGGATTAATCCTTTAGTATATTTTGAGGACAGCGAAAAGCTAATTTTTGCCTCAGAATTAAAAGCTCTTATTGCTTTTGGCATTCCGCGAGAGCTTAACACTTCAGCAGTTTTTACATATTTTCAACTAAATTACTTACCCACAAATACATCAATTTTAAAGAATGTTCACAAGCTTGAACCTGGTTATTATTTAAGTCTTTCCAAACAAGGTGTTGTTAAAAAACAGTATTACAAGATACATGAATTCGACAGCAAGGCACCAGCAACAAGCTATGATGATGCAAAAATAAAACTTCGCGAATTACTTGATGCATCAGTAAAGAGACGACTTGTGGCAGATGTCCCACTTGGCTGTTTTCTTAGTGGAGGCATAGATTCTACAATTATAACTGCGCTAGCTGCAGGCCACACCAAGCATGTAAATACATTCTCAATAGGTTTTAAAGGCGATTCATATTTTGATGAAACCTCATTTGCTGAGGTTGTAGCAAAAAAATACAATACAAATCACACCTCATTTAAGGTTTCGAAAGATGATTTGCTACACAATTTAAACTTTGTGCTCGACTATCTTGATGAGCCTTTTGCCGACTCATCAGCGTTAGCCGTTAATATTCTTAGTAAGTTAACACGCGAAAAAGCCACAGTTGCACTAAGTGGTGATGGTGCTGATGAAATGTTTGCTGGATATAACAAGCATGCAGCTCATTTTAATGCAACTTATGCTGGCACAAAGGAAAAACTTGCTGCAGCGATGAATCCATTATGGAAGGTTGTGCCAAAATCGAGAAATTCGAAGGCTGCAAATTTTGCACGTCAACTCGACCGCTTCGCAAGCGGCTACAAGTTAAGTCCTGATGAACGCTACTGGTTTTGGGCAAGTATTGGAACTGAGAAATATGCAAACGATTTGCTGAAAATCAACATTGATTATCAGCAATTCAGCAAAAATAAACTCAATATTTTATCAGCACAAAATAGC
>CAZOHR010000152.1:0-5103 GCA_964579045.1 uncultured Bacteroidales bacterium
CAAGTATTATGATAATCAAGAAACGCATACCAAAGGAAAGCATCGAGAATGGAGAAGTTGTTTATAATTTTAGTGCAAGTCAGGACTGTTCCGATTGGTTAGCTTTGGGGAGATTACGACGTGCAGCGGAAGATGGTGATGAAAATGCTAAAGCTGAATTGTTGCGAAGAGAAAATACCGACAACTGTACTATAGAGGTGATACCTGATGATATAGCTGAATAATTTTGATTATCCCCTCTGCAGTTTATAAGCAGCGGCAATTGACCTATAAAAGTCGGTGAATCTACAATTTTACATTGTTAAGTTTGAACCAAGATTCTTATTTTTGAAAAAAATATTTAACTATGTCAATATTTAGTTTTGGAGATTACATTGAAGGACGTCCCTACAAGGTTTTGGACGAAAGACGAATGAGAGCCAGCGCAGGCATCATGCTGCTTATAGGTTCTATAGCAACAATCAACGGATTTGTACTACACCAGTACCAAGTAATTCCATACATTATGGGAGGATTCGTTGTAAATTTTTTAATTGGACTATTTATTAATCCAAAGTATTCACCAACGGTTTTACTCGCTTGGCTGTTTGTGCGCAAACAAACTCCAATTCCAATAGGAGCTGTACAAAAAAAGTTTGCTTGGAGTATAGGATTACTGCTCTCTTCAACGATTTTTGTTTTGTCATTAATGCTTCAGACTGATCCGTCGTTTTTCCACTCTGTTTGCCCTCTTTGTTTGCTTTGCCTCTTGATGCTATATCTTGAAACCGCATTTGCTATTTGTGTAGGTTGCAAAGTCTACGATTTATTTATTAAATTACATATTCTTCCAAAACCAAAGGAAAGACCAAATTGTATGGGAAATAGCTGCGAAGTGAAGGACTAAGGAATATTTATTATTGCCATCTGTTGATGCTGATGATGGGGAGTATCTTATACCAATTTCTTATCAAGTTCAATGAATTTCAAACTTAAATAGATATACCATAAACTCCAGCCAACATGGAAAAATCTTTGCTTCAATCCAAAATAATTGTCCAATATATTTGGCATCAATGTTAAAAATCCAAAAAGCATAATTATCAGAATAATGCTAGTGAATATTTTTGTTTTTGGGAATTTATTCTCTTTCCATAAAATTAATACAAGCAGAGGTGATAATGGCATAAGCATAGATGGTGAGCCAAGAATACCATGCAAATTCATTGGTAGAGGAAAAATCGCGGCGCCAAATATTGAGAAAGAAAAAGTCAAAATCCATAAGATTGGAATTATATTAAGACCAGCTTCCTTTGCAATTTTATAAAGTCCAATAATGAAAAGCAAACTTAAAATTGAACTTATCACCAAACCAGTTGTAAAAATGTATTGAGTTTTCGTGCCTATTGTGCCTAACTCACTCACCATATTAGTGAGATGGTTATAGTCCTCAGTCATTAGTCCACAAATAAATATCGTACCCCAAAATACTAATGGAATTATATATCCAAGATAGACTAATTTTCTAGTTCGCATAAGTTCATTTTTGTCTCAGTCTTTTGCGGCATTCCACTAACTAATTATTACTGTTACTTTTTTATCAAAGCACTTTTGAATTCTTGAGTTTTATGGTTGAGAGAATTATTCTCATTACATTCTGCTTTTGGCTTACGTAACAACATCAATCCAGCAAAAGTCAGATAAATTCTAGTTTTTTGGACTTGCGCTACGTTTACTCAACAGCAATAATCCTGCAAAAGTAATCATACCATTTACTATTAGCAATTCGAAGCCAAACTTATAACCATTAAATAATTGCACCGAAAATTCATTTAGAATAAAACAAATTACTGGAGAAAGTAAACAAATTAGCGGGACAAATCGGTCTCTTACTTTAGTTTTTGTGAACAGTCCAAACGCATACAAACCAAGAAGTGGTCCATAAGTATAACCAGCAACAGTAAATAATTTACTTATTATCGCCTGATTGTTTATTTGCTTAAAAGCGACAATAACACCTAGTAGGATAATAGCAAAACCGATATGGACTAGATATCTAATGTTTTTTTGTTTTTTATCCGATAAGTCTGTTCGCTTTTTCATATTAAGGAAATCGACACAAAATGAAGTTGTCAGTGCTGTTAAAGCACCATCGGCACTAGGATAAGCAGCAGATATTAAACCTATTAAGAATACTAATCCCGCAATAGGTCCTAAATGTTGGAAGGCAATTATTGGAAACAAATCGTCGGTAGTAGTTGGAATTTCCAAACCAATCTGAGATGAATAAATGTAAAGAATTGCACCCAAGAGTAAAAATAAGAAATTTACAAAGACCATGATAATGCTAAATGTTAGCATGTTTTTTTGAGCATCTTTAATATTTCTACAACTTAAATTTTTCTGCATCATTTCTTGATCGAGGCCTGTCATAACAATCGCAATAAAAGCCCCACTTAAAAATTGTTTTACAAAAAATCGTTTGTCGTGCCAATCGGTAAAGAACATTTGGGAGTTCTTACTTTTAAAAATGTCACCAATCATTTCAAAAAAGCTCGAGTGAAGTTCTCTAGATATAAATACAATTGACAATACAACAGCCAAAAGCATAAATGTTGTTTGCAAAGTATCTGTCCAAATAATTGTCTTGATTCCACCTTTAAAAGTATATGCAATAACCAAGGCAATAAAAATTGTAACACTGAGCCAGAAAGGAACATTCCATGCATCAAAAACAAAAATCTGCAATACATTTACAACTAAAAACATTCTGAACGATGCACCAATAATGCGAGAAAGTAAAAAGTAAAAAGCACCAGTTTTGTATGACCAGAACCCAAAACGCTGTTCCAAATAAGAATATATTGAAGTAAGATTAAGCCGATAATACAATGGCATCAGAACAGTTGCAATCACAAAGTAACCAACCAAATATCCGAGTACTACTACTAGATAAGAAAACTGCGTTGACCCCACCCAACCAGGCACCGACATAAAAGTGACACCAGAAAGCGAAGCCCCAATCATTCCATAAGCAACCACAAACCATGGCGAAGTTTTATTCCCTAAAAAAAATGAATCGTTTGTAGATTTACGAGATGTTAACCATGTAATAAAAAATAGAAGTGCTGTATAAATGAGAAAAACGGTAAGAATTAAGGTAGGCGTCATGCTTATATTTTTTAGCAAATTTAATTAAAGATTCTAATTGACTACAAAAGTTTTTAAAACTTCACAATCTATTTTTAAGATATGTGTTTTACAATGCATCAAAAGCAATTCAACTTTTATCCAATATCTTATGTTGAAAGTTTTCATCTTCACTATGATAAAATATCATAAGTAAAGTTTATTTTTACAAAAAAATCATTAAAGAAAATGACGAGATTATTTCTCATATTTGTTTTAGCTACTGCGATTTCAGTATTTGCATCCATAAGTTTATCGGCAAAAGATGATGCTTTTTGGCTATCTGATGACTTTGACACAACAACATACTATTACACAAAAATAAACGACACTTCATATTACTTTAAGTTTGAGAAAATCAGCCCTGAAAAAGCAGAAGGACACTTTTTTATAGCTGATGGAAGGGTTTCGGTTAATCAAGAGAGGTTTAGCATTACACGTAAGGCAAGGAATTACATAATTAACTTTAGGGAAGGCTCTGTTAAGACGAGAATTGAATGCTTTGTTCGCGAGAATGGCTTAGTTGTAAGATACACAGTTGTTAAAAAGTTTTTAGGCATTTTCAACAAATTGAACTGGTCCGAAGAGATAAATTTTAAAAAGTATCGCACACCGGACTTTGTCCGCTATCCTCAAAGGTATAAAACAAAAGTATTTAACAAAGCACAAGTACTTTATGATGTTGTTTACGGGAATGCTGAAGGATACTGGGATTCTTATGCATCTGAAACTGAAAGCTATTTTGAGATTCTTTCGAATGGAATATTATCAAGTGTTACAAAAAAAGATTTAAAACTAAAAATGGATATTTACTATCCCGAAGGAGATAGTCTTGATAAGCGTCCTTTGATTATGTTTATTCATGGTGGTGGTTTCTATATTGGCGACAAACGCTCCGAAGCTATGGTTGAATGGTGTAAATATTTTGCAGAAATGGGCTATGTAACGGCTTCGGTAAATTATCGTTTGGGCTACAAACCTATCGGTCCATCGGTAGAGAGAGCAGGTTACAGAGCTTTGCAGGATATACACGCAGCAATGCGATTTCTGGTAAAGAATGCAGATTATTACGGCATAGATCCCGACTTGCTCTTTGTGGGTGGTAGTAGTGCTGGGGGCGTAACATCTTTAAATCTGGCATTTATGCGAAATAACAATAGGCCA
The DNA here is from genome assembly GCA_964579045.1 of uncultured Bacteroidales bacterium. GTDB lineage: Bacteria > Bacteroidota > Bacteroidia > Bacteroidales > ML635J-15 > Bact-19. The sequence continues at coordinate 4,333 of CAZOHR010000152.1, forward strand.
GAAAGTACAAAAGTCGGTATATTACATGAGGATCTAGGAAATATTGAAAGCTCTACCAATAATATCAAACAGAAATTTCAACTTCAGGCGATTGCTAATATGTGGGGAGCAGTAACTGATCTTGACATTCTAAAAAACTCAAAAACATCTGTAATTTCTTTTCATGGCGATGCAGATAAGGTTGTGCCAATAGACTACGATTATCCTTTTCAAGATATGAAATCAGGTTTCAGCAACTTGGTTCTCGACAAAATGTATGGTTCATTACCAATTCACATAAAACTAAAAGAACTTGGTGTAAGAGAAGAACTTCACATTTTCGAATCTGCAGGACACAGCCCTCATGTTGATGTTGACAATAATCTAAACAAAACATTCAAATTCATTTGTACAGAAATTAGAGATTTCTTTTATGAAGAAATTTTCCCTGCTGATTGTGAAATACAATCCATTCCTGCGACCCCTTTTGAACGAGCAATGCCAGTTTATAAAACTGAATGTACCGATTATGCGAAGATATTTTGGGAAGTTGAAGGTGGTATAATTACTGGAACCAAGGACAATCAAGTGAGAGTAATTTGGTTTGAAAATGCCAAAACGCATAAACTTAAGCTTTCTATTTTATCAGAAACTGGTGCAGGTTATTATGATGAATATGAGTTTTAAAACATAACATCCACTGCAGAGGACAAATGACAAATGACAAATGACAAATGACAAATGACAAATAACAAAATAACAAAAAACAAATAACAAAAAACAAAAAACAAA
>CAZOHR010000152.1:5113-8554 GCA_964579045.1 uncultured Bacteroidales bacterium
ATTTTATCCTGAGCTTGTCGAAGGGAACAAAAACAAATAACAACGGCGCAGCCCTCATGAGCTTGCGAATAAAAAACAAAAAACAAATTTTACCCTGAGTTTGTCGAAGGGAACAAATAACAAATGACAAATAACAAAAAAACAAATAACAAATAACAAAAAACAAATTTTATCCTGAGCTTGTCGAAGGGAACAAAAAACAAAAAAACAAATTACAAAAAACAAAAAACAAAAAAACAAATCACAACGGCTTTAGCCCTCACTTCGATACACTCAGTGCGGCGCAACGAAGTTAAATGACAAATAACAACATAAAAAAACAATGAATTTTGACGGAAAATCAGGCAAATATCTTGAAGATGCAATTCTTCAGTTTTCTGGATTGCCTGGGATAGGAAAGAAAACAGCTTTGCGATTTGCTTTGCATCTACTTCGCAAAAACGAAAACGAAGTCGAAGCGTTTGCATCAGCAATTGTTTCATTGAAAAAAGACACGAGATTTTGTAGCATTTGTCATAATATTTCGGACGAGGACATCTGTCATATTTGTAGTGATAATTCGAGAGACAATACCAAAGTGTGTGTTGTGGAAGGAATTCATGATGTAATGGCTATTGAGTCAACATCACAATATAACGGGGTATATCATGTCTTAGGTGGAATCATCTCTCCGATGGAAGGTGTGAGTCCTAGCGACCTCAATATTACTTCTCTGATAGACAGGATTAATACTAGCACCATTTCGGAAGTAATTCTAGCTCTACCAACGACAATGGAAGGCGACACTACAAACTATTATATAAATAGAAAGATTGCAGACAAAGGAGTTGAAATAACCATTCTGGCGCGAGGAGTTGCAATTGGAGACGAATTGCAATATACCGACGAAATTACGCTGGGGCAGTCTATCTTACACAGAAAGCCGTTTGTGCAAAAGTGATATATTGATTTTTCTTAATATTGCATCTTACAATTATAGAATTTAAGTTTGTTTTTAGTAATTTTGTAAAAACTGTAAAGTATGAATTTATTGTACATTGTGTGGAATCAAGACCCAGTTATGTTCGAACTTTTCGGCAGGGGTATAAGATGGTATGGATTTCTTTTGGCTATGGGATTTTTCCTTGGCTATCTAATCTTGGCCAGAGTGATGAAAAAAGAAGGCCACAAGCAAGAGATTATTGACAAGCTAGCAATTTTTGTAATTATTGGTGTTGTTGCAGGATTAAGACTAGGACATTGCCTTTTTTATAATCCTGTTCATTACTTAACGCATCCACTCGAGATTCTATATGTTTGGGAAGGCGGCCTTGCAAGCCATGGCGGTGCAGCTGGTATTCTGCTCGCTGTTTGGTTATATTCCCGTAAGATAAAAATGCATTTTTTAAAATTACTCGACAGAGTTGCATTGATTGTTCCACTGGCAGGAGGAATGGTGAGAATTGGAAATTTAATGAATTCCGAAATCTTTGGAGTGCAAACAACCGTGCCATGGGCATTCAAGTTTATGAAAAACAGGGAAGATTTACTTCCTGCATTTAATGCTTCGGGAGGCAAGTGCGAAATAACAGATTTTAATTGTATGGCAGATTACTGGATTCCTCGTCATCCAACCCAGCTTTACGAAGGAATTTTCTACTTGATAATGTTTGTAGTTTTCTATTTTATTTTCAAAAAATTCATCGCAAAATGGAAAGAAGGAACATTTTTGGGTTGGTTTATTACAGTTCTTTTTGTATTCCGATATATTATTGAGTTCACCAAAGTTGACCAAGTTGAATTTGAAGGCTGGACAGATGCAATTAGAATGGGGCAACTACTAAGTATTCCATTTATCTTGCTAGGATTGTTTTTTCTTGCTAGAGGATATGGCTGGTTCACAAAGAAAAAGGCAGAAGGAATTTCCAAATAAAATAATCCTACAGCCAAAATAAAAGTGCAAGCACGCTATCAACAAGACACTACTTTTTTTGTTATCACATTGCTATTAAATTAAAACTTATGAAAAATTTTGAATTCTACAATCCTGTAAAAATATATTTTGGTAATGACCAAATTGCTAAGCTTACTACCGAGCTAATGCCCTACAAAAAAATTATGCTTGTTTATGGACAGGGTAGCATTAAACGAAACGGAGTCTATGACAAAATCATATCTGCAACTGCGGGTAAAGAAATTATCGAATTCTCGGGAGTTGAAGCAAATCCTGTTTACGAAACATTGATGAAGGCAGTTGACTTAGCAAAAAAAGAGAATGTAGATTTCTTGCTTGCAGCTGGTGGTGGCTCTGTGATTGATGGAACAAAATTTATCGCCGCTGCAATAAAATATGATAAGGCCGACCCATGGGATATGTTGTCAAAATATGAGAAAGTTTCAGATGCTGTAAAATTTGGTGCAGTTCTTACTTTACCTGCAACAGGTTCTGAAATGAATAGCGGTGCTGTCATAACAAGAAAATCTTGCAACGAGAAGTTAGCATTCGGCAGTCCTCTATTGTTTCCAGTTTTTTCAGTCCTCGATCCCGAGACAATGTATTCGTTACCAGATATCCAGATTGCCAATGGAATTGTGGATGCATTTGTGCATATTACCGAGCAATATATTACATATCCATCAGCAGGAGCGGTTCAAGATGCTTGGGCTTCTTCCCTACTTAGAGTACTTATAAGCGAAGGGCCAAAAGTTTTATCAAATCGCAATGACTACGATGCTAATGCAAATCTGATGTGGGCAGCTACAATGGCTTTAAATGGACTATTGTCAGCAGGAGTTCCATCCGATTGGAGTACCCACATGATTGGTCACGAAATTACAGCACTTTACGGTGTTGACCATGCACAAACTTTGGCGATTGTACTTCCGGGTGTATTAACCATTATGCAAGATGAAAAAGAAGAAAAACTTCTTCATTTTGCTAAAAATGTATGGGGAATACATGGTCTGGACAAAAACGAAGTTATTTCAGCCTCAATTGCCAAGACCGAAGAATTCTTTATCTCGCTCGGCATAAAAACCCAGCTTTCTGATTACAATATTCCAGCAGAAGGAATAGATTTAATTTGCAAGAAACTAACAGATAAAAAATACATTAAGCTTGGCGAAAATAAGAATATCAGTCCAGAAGTGGTTAAGGAGATATTGGAATTGAGAAAATAGGTAATTATTTAGGTATTCTGTTAAAACTTGAATTATATTTTTTAGTAAGTAGTTGGTAGTGGTAGTTGGTAGTGGAGTTCTTCGCAGCCGCTACCGCTTATTGGAGGAATCTGTAGTCGGTAAAATTTGTAGTCGGTAGTCGGTGGGTTTAGTATATTCGCTACCGCTTATTGGAATCTAACTTTTGTAAAATAAAGCATAATCTCGAGTTTACTAAAAATTTTACTGATCACAGACCACATTCTTTTACCAGAGACCTAAATAGTTGCGAAAATAGTTAGC
>CAZOHR010000153.1:0-8468 GCA_964579045.1 uncultured Bacteroidales bacterium
TTCTAATGTTCTTCTGTTCTAATGTTCTATTGTTCTTCTGTTCCAATGTTCTAATGTTCTAATGTTCTAATGTTCTAATGTTCTTCTGTTCTTCTGTTCTTCTGATATTTTTAAATCTAAGGCTGAGGCTAAGGGCGATTAGCTATAGCTTTAAATTTTGACTTTTATTTTATTTTTACCGCTATTCGCCGCAGCGAACTAAGGCACAAACAACTAAATTCAACACTTCCTATTTCCAAAAAAATTGTTAATTTCGCTTTTCAGCACAATTTTTGTGTGTAATTGAAGTTTATTTTGATAAAATCAGTTTTATGAAAAAGCAATCAGTAATTATCCTTAACTTTTCGATGGCATTATTCTTTGCCATTCTTTTCTACAAAAACTATATTGGCATCAATCTCTTAATCTTTGAAATAGCTGCTGTTACGGCTATGTTTTTTATAAATAAACCAGTAAAACTGAATTTCTTTTCAGGTGCAGTACTTGGTTCTGTGGCTATTTCGGCCATTATGGTTGTATTGCTTAATACTTCATGGAGTATTTTCATTAATATTTTCATGCTATTTACTTTAAGCAGCGTACTCGCATTTCCAGGTTTTAGATCTTATATTCATGCGTTTGGGGAATCTTTCCTCAAGATATTTTCGGCTCAGGTAAGCATTTTTCTTCCATGGAAAGACGAGCCAGCGGTAGTTAATACTACCAGAAAATCAACAATGAATTTCTCTAAGGTAATTTATCTAATTCTAATCCCTGTCGTTATTGTCATACTGTTTTTAATTATCTACGCGTCGGCAAGTTCGGTCTTTTACAGACAATTCGAAGAGGTTTTTAAAGCAATCGGCAATTTCTTCCGAAGTATCGATTTTCTGTTCGTTGTAATGATTATCTTTGGTCTAATAGTGGGTAATGTCTTATTCATGAAAATGCCATCTATTGGATTGCACGGCCTCGACCTAAAATCAACCGATGGACTAAGCCGAACAAAAAAGAGACACTATTCTCCGTTTAAAGTTAATGGACTTAAAATGCAATATCTTTCGGGCGTAGTATTGCTTGCATCGCTAAATGTTCTAATATTTTATTTCAACATTCTCGATTTTATCTTCCTTTGGTTTGGTTTTAAATGGGATGGTAGTTTCCTAAAAGAATTTGTACACGAAGGAACATGGTTGTTAGTTTTCTCAGTCTTTTTATCGTCTGCAATCGCTCTTTTCTTCTTCAAAGGTAATCTCAACTTTTTCTCCAAAAATATTTGGCTCAAACGATTAACAATAGCTTGGATTGCCCAAAACATAGTGATGGTATTTTCAGTTATGTTGCGTAATTACTGGTATATTCAATATTTTGGGCTTGCTTACAAGAGAATAGCCGTTTTGTTTTTCCTCTTACTCACGCTCATCGGACTTATCACCATAATCATTAAAATTCTGAATAAAAAATCATCTTATTATTTGTGGAGAGTAAATGGACTTGCACTAATTTTTGTTCTTGCACTAACCACCTGTGTAAATTGGGATCTGCATATCGCAAGATACAATATGAAACATTGTGACAGAGCACTAATAGATTTAAGATTTATGGCTAAACTTAACAACTCTGCTTTGCCATATACGATCAAGACTCCTTCCGAGCTCGAAGAACTAAATGCTATTCAAGAAAAAGCTATGCCATTCGATATTCATCAAGATTATTTGTGGGATATTTTTGTTTATGAAACGGCAGTTTTCTCAAAACGAGAAAGATTCCTCGACCGCTACCAACATATGAATTGGTTGGAATGGAATCTTGCAGATTATCAGACATATAAAAAGCTGCAGGCTATGTAGTTCTTGTTTTTTTGAGCTTATCTTTAACACTAATTATTTTCCAACTATTATGGAAGATTATATCTACAGCACGTTCAAATTACTATTAATACTTTTGGTAAGATCTTCTCGAACAGCAGCCAGTTTTGCATAAGTCGGCCAGGATTGTACAATAGAGTTTATCTGATCAATTATTTTATCACTCTTCTTAATACTATTTTCTTTTGCAATACTCATTAGGTCTTCTCTGGTAATTTCATTTCTTTTCCCTCGAATGCTTAAAGTTTGATTGCTTACCCAGAAATTAGATGGGTTGTAGGAGAAACACAAATCATAAGCAGGTGCAAGACGCCACTTGTCATCTTTTTTAAGGATAAAGGAAAAATTCTTTGTATGGTCGTCATAATTGGTTGCAATTACGTTAAAAACCATCCTGCGAAACATTTGTTCAGCCTCTGGATATGTAAGTTTTAACATTCGCATAGTTTGAAAAACTTGTTCGTAGCTATATGCGTTCATTTCGTTAAAGTCATAGTGCTGCAACCCGCATAGCGATTGTATGTGATGTTTTGTATTTCCATCTCTATCGAAACGTCGAGTGATAAAATGTGCTCTGCCGCTCTCTTCGAGCAATTTACAATCGCTCATGTCTATTTCACAATCTTTTGCCATCAGATAGTAAGCAAACTCAACCCTTCCCCATCCGGAGCTTTCGCCAAACTGTTCGCCACTCACTCCATCAAGCTTTATAAGCCAGTGCTCAAAACCTTTTGGCACATTTGATTGCCCAGAACGTATCTCTCCAGTTTTGTGATTATATGCAATAACTGCTTTAGGGCGAGCCCCTCCTGCGGAAGTGCCTATTTTGAGAATATCTGCCATTGCCTTTTCTTCATCCCTCGAAATATCTGTAATAAATGCCTCCCTATCAGTGAGCATTTTCCTCGCAACATCAACCAAACTATCAAGCTCAAGAGAAAAGCTATAAGTGCTCGATTTAATCTGTGCAGGCTCAAACTCAAGGGCTCCCATTCCCCTTGTGCCAATAAAACAAAGTTTTTCTACAGGATTCATGCTATTTTCCGAACGTCCTTGACTGACGAGCCACAAGTTGATAAGTTTGTTCCCATATCTATCGGGAAGAGAATCGGCCAGTAAGCCAGGCAAACCTTTAAAAGCATCTTGGGTTTGATCACGACCTTGCCTTAAATCCCGAAAACTGTGAATTACTGATCCCAATGAAACAGGCATCATTATAGGAGACAAATCCCAACCATTACGGAGGAATCTAGGATCGAACTGAAAAAATGCCAGTTTCTTTGCGTCATCCCAGCGGACGGCTCCTGCCAATTCTCCCCAAATCTTAACTTCAGCTACATCTACCATTCCGATTTGTGATTAGTGATAGTTGATATTCCTTTGTTACGAACTCGCTTCTTTTCTTGTTTTTTTAACTTCGCATACTCCAACGGACTAATTTCGTCATTTACCTCGAAAACACTCAGTAACTCAAGAACATCTAGCGCCCTAAATATCTGTATTAGTCCTGATAGAGACACTGATTCTCCGTTTTCGATCTGACCAATAGTCCAGCGGTTTAGTCCAGCTTCTTCGGCTAGTTGAACCTGTGTTTTGTTCTTTTGTATGCGAGTATGCTTTACAAAGTCTCCAAGTCTTTTAATGATTGCAGAATCGGACAATATTGTCAAGTCAGTGTTTGTATATACCATCATTAAGTAGTTATTCTGTTAATTATGTAAATAATTCCCAACAAAGATACAAAATAAATTTAAAATTGTCAAATATTTTTTTAGAATGTTGGCATATACCCACATTATAGTCGTTTAACAATCATAATGTCTGCATGTACTAACATTAAGATAATGAAAATAATGAATTTAAATTTCGATGACTGATCTGCCAGCAAGTACCGAAGGCAACTAATACCAATAGTAATTATAAAACAGTCCAATATGATTTAAATAAATTTCTGAAATTGTTTTATAATTTTACAATGGTTTCCCGAGAAATCGGGATTTCATAAACTCAAAATGTTTTAATCCTCGCATTGCGGGACCGATGATAAATATGTATAGTCAAATCAAACGGAGTGCCGATTAGCTTCAGTTCGACACCGCTCACCGCATCGCGCTGCGCCGCACTGAGTGTGTCGAAGTGAGGACTCCGTCGTTGGACTATTACATATTTACAATCGGTATAATTCTCAACACCCCCAATCACAGAAAAACCACGTCATCGAATTAATTAAAAAATTTCACAACTTATCTGCAACCAAAATTTGTTTTTTCTGTCTTTTGATTAACTTTACAACTTAATTATTTTTTATGAGAAAGCTATTGGTATTTTCTGTTTTTGCACTGTTTTCGCAAATTTTGTTTTCACAAATTTATAAAGGTTCTACTGCTGCTGAAAAGGTTCAAGGAGCCGACATTGTCCGATTTGAGGAATTCTCAAAAGTTCCAAGCTACATACATTTTAGAGATGATATTAATCTAAGTGTCGAAAAATCGCTGGAATTAACCAAGCAACTTATGCAAGGTTCTAATTCTTCTCTCATCTTTAAGAATGTACAGAAGAATAAATATAGCGACCAAACACATCGTTATCAACAGGCATACAATGGAATTCCGATTGAATTCTCTGCTTGGAATATTCAATTTGTTAACGATCGTGTTTTTGCAATGAACGGCGAAATCTTAGATAATCCACAAGTTAATGTACAATTCTCATTAAGCGAAGAACAAGCCTTGCAATCCGCTCTTGATTATGTTGGAGCAGAATTTTACATGTGGCAAGATGCTGGTGAAGAAGCTCTATTAAAAGACTTCTCGAAAGATGAAAATGCTACTTATTTTCCAAAAGCAGAAAAGATTATTGTACCAGCAAATGTAAACTTTAAAAATTCGGAATTACGTACTGCTTACAAATTCAATATCTATTCTAAGAAACCATACTCTAGAATGAATGTATATGTTGATGCAATAAGTGGTGAGATTTTGTTTGACATGCCTTTACTCCAGGTTGCAGATGCAGTTGGAACTGCCCAAACACAATATAGTGGAACACAAAGTATAAACACGGAATACACTGGCGGACAATATATTTTAAATGACAACACCCGTGCTAGTGGAATTAGAACTTTAAATTGTGAGATGGGAATAGATTATGACGCTGCTGTAGAATTTGTTGATGCCGACAATAACTGGAATAATGTTAATGCTAATCTTGACGAATATGCTACCGATGCCCATTTTTCGACAGCCTCAACTTATGATTATTACCTAAACGTACACGGTAGAAATAGTATTGATGACGGAGGATATCAACTCTGGTCGTTTGTGCATTTTGATCTTGTTGAGTATGGTTATGGTTCAAATATGAACGCTTTTTGGAACGGCCAATGGATGACCTACGGCGATGGTACTGAAACAATTACACCATTAACAACTGTTGATATTTGCGGACATGAAATAACTCATGGTTTAACTTCATATACTTGTAATCTCAATTATCAAGATGAGTCGGGTGCAATAAACGAAGCTTTTAGCGATATTTTTGGAACAGCCATTGAATATTATGCAGTTCCTGCTTATGCTGATTGGACTGTTGGAGAAGATATCGGGCAGGTTTTTAGATCTATTCAAGATCCTCAGTCTACAAGCAAGCCAGACACATATCACGGAACTTTCTGGAATTTCGGAACCGACGATTATGGAGGAGTTCACACAAACGGATTGGCTCTATGCTATGCATTTTACCTACTTTCAGAAGGCGGCACTGGCACTAATGACTTATCTAATAATTATACAGTTACTGGCATAGGAATGGATAAAGCAGAGCAGATTTTCTTCAGATTACAAACTGTCTATCTAACTCCAAACTCAGATTACCATGATGCATGGTTTTACTGCATGCAAGCTGCATCAGATTTGTATGGAGCATGTTCTGCCGAAGTTAAATCTGTTGGAGATGCATTCTATGCAATTGGTGTGGCAGAACCTTATGTAGCAGAAACACATGCAGGATTCGGTGCCCTGTTCACTGAAAGTTGCGAGCCACCTTTTACAGTACAGTTTTTAAATCAAAGCTATAATGGCGATAACTTCCTTTGGACATTTGGCGATGGTGCTACTTCAACCGAAATAAATCCTGTTCATACTTACACAAGTAATGGTTTCTTCGATGTCCAGTTAGAAGTTGATGGTACTGCCTGCGGATCGGATATTGAATTGATTAACGATTTTATTGTTGTTGACCCATCAATACCTTGTTTAACTTTAATGCCAGAGACAGGTAATAGCCTCATCACAGAGTGTAGTGGTATAATTTACGATGCTGGTGGACCAACGGCAAATTATTATGATAATAATGACGGAAGCATTACACTATTTGCTTCAGGATCTGATCAGATTGTCTTAACTATTGAAGAATTAAATATCGAAGCAGGAAGTGGTAGCGATTGCGATTTCGACTATCTAGCATTTTATGATGGCAGTTCTACCTCTGCAAGTTTGATAAACTCAACTTATTATTGCAACACAAATGGAAATCCTGGAACAATTTCTTCAACTGGCGAATATATTACAATTAGATTTGTATCCGATGGCGGGTTGAATATGTCAGGGTTTAAAATTCTGTTTGATTGCGTAGGTGGTGAAAATCCTCCAACACCATACTTTAGCTCCAATAAACAATACTCTTGCGATGGTGAAATAGAATTTTTGGATAATTCGTTAAATTCTCCTACTTCTTGGTATTGGAATTTTGGTGATGGCAATAACTCAACTTTGCAAAATCCAATTCATCTTTATTCTACTTCGGGTGTATATACCGTAAGCCTTACAGTTACAAATGCTTTTGGAAATCAGGAGCTCGAAAAAACTGATTATATCACTGTAGCGTTACCCGATGCTCCAGTTGTAGAAGATGTTATTGCCTGCCAGGATATGAGTTTTCCAATAAATCAGCTAAGCGATGGCGTTACTTACTGGTACGAAACTGAGGATGCTGAAACACCAATTCACATTGGTAATTATTGGGATCATCCTGCTCTTGCAGCGCCAGTAACATATTATTTAAACGAAGTTTTTGCTGGCTCTACAAGTTATGTTGGTGAGACCGAAAACGAAAATGGCGGAGGATATTTTGGAAATCCAGACTATATACATTACCTTGTTTTTGATGCATACACTCCTTTCCTACTCGAATCTATAGAAGTAAATGCCGAAGGTGATGGCAATAGAACTATTGCATTAAGAAACTCGACAATGGAAATTATTAGTCAGAAAGTTGTATATTGTCCAGATGGTGTTTCAAGAGTAACTGTAAATATTGATGTGCCAATAGGAACAAACCTACAGCTTGTGGGGATGGGAACTCCAAATTTATGGAGAACTAACGATGCTGCCTTTGCTAATTTCCCATACACTGTAACCGATGTCATGAGTATCACTAGAAGCTCTGCTGGCGCAAATCCTTTGGATTATTACTATTATTTCTACGATTGGCAAATTTCTACTCCCGACTGTGTTTCTCCATTTTCGAGTCTCAACCTTATTCCAGAAATATGCACAGGAATCAAACAGAATTTTACAGTTAATGATATTAGCATAAGCCCAAATCCAAGTAATGGATTGTTCTATGTAAATAATCCTTCTGGTTTAAATTATTCTGTGGAAATAACAGAAATCACAGGGAAATTAGTAGCTGGAAAATTCAATATTGATAATGAGTCAATTGACCTCACAAATCTAGCTGATGGCGTATATTTTGTTAGATTCAAAACCTACGATGGGCAAAATATTTTAAAACTTGTTAAAAACTAAGTTCAATTATTAGTTAATATATTTATGAATATTATTAGCTTTGTTCACAAAGATTAATAATGTTTAACTAAAATTATAACTTATGAAAAAGAACTTGATGTTTATTGCTTTTGCCATTGTTATGGCTACTTTAGTTTCTTGCAACAATTATGGTGAGAAACTCACATTTGGCAGCACAGAATTATATTACACAGATGAAGTAACAGAGTCTGAAGCTAAGGCTTTAGGTGAATTTCTTGAAGAGTCGGATTTTACCGATGGTGATGATACCAAAACTGTACAACTTACTAAAGAAGGTGATACCTATCAGTTTCGTATGGTTGTAAAAGACGGTTATGAAGATGATGAAGACTATGAATTGATAGCTCAATATTTTGCTTTCAGCATTTCTGAAGAAGTTTTTGATGGCGAAGAAGTTGAAATCCATTTATGTGATGATGAACTTAAAACTCTTAAAGTTGTTGAAATGGAATCGATTGTTGACGAAGATTACGAAATGCTCGAATTCGACGGCACTGAAATTCAATATGATGCAACAGTTACAAAAGCTGAGGTTAAGGCTGTTGGTAATTATCTTGAAGAAAGTGGTTTCACCGATGGAACAACTAAAAGTGTAGTTCTTATCAAAGAATACGATGTTTATGTTTTCAAAATGGTTTCTAGTGAAGAATACTGGGATGATGAAGAATTCCTCGAAACAGTTAAAGGATTTGCAGTTATGATTTCAGAAAATGCCCTAGACAACGAGTCTGTAGAAATTCAACTTTGTGATGATTTATTAGAAGCTCAGGCTTACGTAAGCATGTACTAATAA
>CAZOHR010000154.1:0-1408 GCA_964579045.1 uncultured Bacteroidales bacterium
GAAAAAATTGATGTAATCGACTACCAGTTGATAGATATGTTGGAACACAGATTTCGCCTTGTTGATGAAATTGGACAACTTAAAAAGTCGCACAATGTTACAATTTTACAATTAGAAAGGTGGAAATCGATAGTTGAATCGCGATTAGATTATGCTAATCAGGACAATATTTCCCGTGACTTTCTTTTACGCGTTCTGCAATTAATCCACAAAGAAAGTATTCAAAGGCAAAATGATATTTTCGGAAAATAATTATTCCATCGTTTAATCTGATATTAGTATCTCTAGCATTTTGTGCCAGGGCAAACGCATCTAAATTAATAATATATATTAATAAAAACCCTTTTCGCAAAAAAAAAGCAGCCGCGAATTAACGAATTTTCACGAATTGAAGAAGTGCTAAGCCAATTTACCAAGGACGTAAAACCTGACAAATCAAATTGTAAGTCATTAGCTACGCTGAACTTCGGTTCGTGGCTGTTTTTATTACCTGCTCTGAACTTTAATTGCCTTCAGTTCGATTCTACTCACCGCATCGCGTTGAGGGCTGTAGCCGTTCGTGAAAATTCGTTAATTAGCGGCGCTGAACTTCGGTTCGCGGCAAAAAAAGCAAGGTCCATATTTACAAAATGTAAGCATTTAGCAGTACATCGCCAATGAACAATTATAAATTTACATTCGGCATTATTTATCTGTCAACTCATGGACACAGCGAAAAGTTTTATTTTTTCTAAATACTCTGACTCATAATCTACTTAACCATAACATCTGTTTGATTACTTTTTAATTCGAAGTTTAACATTTTAGTCAATTGGGATTACAATTCGAACAAATTAGATGCGTTTGCCGAGCATTTTGTGCTATACATCATATTAGATTTCCATAAAATAACTATATTTGAACAGCGTTAAAATTACTAATTGGTCTCTTAAAAGCTCGGCAAAATGACAAAAGCATTTCATGTAAGCGATCTTCATGGAAACAGAGAAAAATATGAAAAGCTTTTCTCGGCAATACTCTGCGATAAGCCTGAAGTAGTTTTTATTAGCGGCGATTTATACCCATCGTACAAAGAAATCAAACTGAGTAAGTCTGACTTTTTTGATGATTGTTTAATTAAAGGATTTGAAAAACTCAAATTTGAATTAAATGAATCTTATCCCACTGTTTTTATAATTCTTGGAAATGACGATCCAAAACAAGAAGAACATAGATTTCTAGATGATTCTTGTAAACATCTATGGAAATATGTAAATATGAGGACTGAAAAATTTAAAGATTTTAGAATAACTGGCTACTCTTACATTCCTCCTACCCCATTTATTTACAAAGACTGGGAAGTTTATGATATTTCTCGCTATGCCGATCCGGGCTGTATTCATCCTACAAATGGAAAACGAAATGTTGA
>CAZOHR010000154.1:1508-8422 GCA_964579045.1 uncultured Bacteroidales bacterium
CATAACAGGAATTTGGAAAGAAAAAATAAATAAAACTATTTGTTTTAATGCAGCTACAGAACAATATTCGCTTGTAATAGTTATTTTTGACATGGAAAACCCAGAAAATGGACAACGCATAATAATATGAAAAAAATAGAAATAACACCTTTAGACCAGCAGGAATTTTTCGAATTTGGAGAAGTAGATTTTCATGATACTGAGTTTGATCAGTTGATGAAAAAACGCATTTTAAAAGTTCTCCTTGTTTGCAACAACTACGATAATTTTATGCTTGAAGAAGATGGCCGTATTGACGAGCAGATTTTTAACGAGTATATGACTCTTGGGTTGCGTTATCCTCCAATGTTTGTGCGTGTAGATTCACCCGAAAAAGCATTTGCTCAACTTCGCAATAAAGATGTTGACTTGGTAATTACCATGTTAAATATTCAGAATGCAAATGCCTTTGACTTATCAAAAAAGATAAAGAGTAAATACAAAAAAGTTCCTATTGTTGTACTCACACCTTTCTCTCGAGAAATCTCTCAAAAGATTGCGCGCGAGGACTTGAGTGCTATCGATTATGTTTTTTGCTGGCTTGGAAATCCAGATATAATGCTTGCAATTATCAAGCTTATTGAAGATAAGATGAATGCTTCAAAAGATGTTCACGACATGGGTGTTCAGGCAGTAATTCTTGTAGAGGACAGTATTCGCTACTATTCGAGTATCTTACCTATTTTATACAAGATTTTCTTTATTCAATCACAGAGAGCTTCTATCGAAGGAGCAAATGATCACCAGCAAAATCTTCGTATGAGAGGGCGCCCAAAAATCATGCTTGCTACAAATTACAACCAAGCGATGGCTCTTTTCAATAAATACAAAGAAAATATTCTTGGAGTTTTTTCCGATGTAAGATATAAAATTGATAGTCATACTGATAAAATGGCCGGAGTAAAACTCTGTGAGGAGATACAGCGTATTGACCCCAACGTACCATTGTTACTACTTTCGTCAGAGAGTCAAAACAAGGTTCTAGCAGATGAAATCGGTGTTGATTTTTTGGGAAAATACTCAAAGAATTTTTCCTTTGAATTACGTAATTTCATTATCAAAAATCTTCATTTAGGCAGTTTTCATTTTTATTGTCCAGTAAAAGATAAGATAATATGCACGGCCACAAGTTTAAAATCATTTCAAGAATTAATTTTAAAAATATCACCCGAATGTCTTGAGTATCATGTTAGCCGTAATCACATAACAAAATGGTTAAATTCCCGCTCACTATTTTTGCTTGCTAGAAAATTCAAGCACCTTACAGTCGAACATTTTAATAGCATCGAAGATATTCGTGAGTTTATCTATATGGCGATTTCTAATTATCGCCAAAATTCGGGGCGTGGAGTAATCACTAAATTTGAACAAAACACATTCGATAGTTATTCGATATTCTCACGTATAGGAGATGGTTATATCGGAGGTAAGGCAAGAGGGCTAGCATTTACCGACTTGCTAATAAAAAAATATAAGCTACGAAAAAAGTACGATAATGTAATAATAACAATTCCAAGAACAGCAATTTTGTGTACTGACATTTTTGATGATTTTATGGAATCGAACAATCTGTACGAGGTTGGGATATCTAATTTGAGCGATGATGAAATCTTACAAAGATTTGTAGAAGCAAAACTGCCAAACAGGATATTTACAAGTTTATATTCTTTTATTTCATACACCGACAATCCAATTGCAATACGTTCGTCGAGCCGCCTCGAAGACTCACATTATCAACCATTTGCGGGCGTGTATTCTACCTATATGATTCCGAACATTATCAACGATAAGCATCTTACAATAAGAATTCTTACAGAAGCAATAAAAAGTGTGTATGCCTCGGTTTTTTTCCGCGACTCAAAGGCTTATATGGCCGCAACAGCAAATGTAATTGACGAAGAAAAGATGGGTATTGTAATGCAAGATGTGTGTGGAAACACTTATAATGACAGATTTTATCCAACTTTTTCGGGTGTTGCCAGATCTATTAATTTTTACCCTATCGAGCCAGAAAAATCGGAAGATGGAATAGTTAACATTGCTCTTGGACTGGGAAAACATATTGTGGATGGCGGGAAATCTATCAGATTTTCGCCAAAATACCCAGCCAATGTTTTACAGCTTTCAACACCCGAAATGACACTGCGCGATACGCAAAAAGAATTTTATGCATTAGATTTGGACGCCTCCAAGTTTATTCCTTCAACCAGCGAAGATGTTAATATTATTAAACTAAAAATTGATGAGTCACACACCGATGGCGCATTAAAACATATTGGCTCCACCTACGATTTTCAGAATAATATTATCAAAGACAGCACCATGTATGAGGGTAAAAAACTTGTAACTTTTGCTAGTATTCTCAAACATAAGACTTTCCCATTAAGCGAAATCCTTAACGACTTTATGGAGATTGGCAGAAAAGAGATGAACAATCATATTGAAGTTGAATTTGCTGTAAACTTTCCTAAAACACCGGGTGAAGAAGTGATATTTAGTTTGCTGCAAATAAGACCAATTATTGAAACAGATCAAGATGTGTCTATCGATCTTAAAGCTGTAGATGTTGAAGAGACGATACTTTACAGCGAATCGGTTCTAGGCAATGGAATGTACAAAAATATCCGCGACATCATTTATGTTAAGCCCGAAAGCTTTAGTTCTCAGAATAACCTTAAAACTGTTGATAGCATAGATGCCTTGAACAAAACATTTGTAGCTGAAGACAGAAACTATGTTCTTATTGGTCCCGGACGTTGGGGTTCGTCTGACCACGCTCTTGGAGTTCCTGTAAAATGGTCGCAAATATCTGCTGCAAGAGTAATTGTTGAGTCTGGATTGTCGAACTACAGAATTGACCCAAGCCAAGGAACCCATTTTTTCCATAATCTTACATCTTTTAGGGTAGCATATTTTACTGTAAATCCATTTATTAAGGATGGTTATTACGATGTAGAATTTCTTTGCAAATCCGAATGCCTCTACGAAGATGAATTTATTCGTCACGTACGGTTTGACCAAGATTTAAAAATTGAAGTTGACGGTAAAATGGGTAGAGGTGTAATTTATAAAAATGTTGCGCCTATCGTCTGATACTTGTTTAGGAATGGTTTGCACTATAAATAGTTGTCGGTTGCGGAGTACTTTCCTGTCAAGTTACACAGAACCTGATGCGCCAGACAACCGTTAAATTACTTACTGAAACTGCAATTATTTATATCACGTATTAGTGGGCGTTAATAATTGTTTATCAGATAGTCGCATATTCTCAATTTCGTAAAAGTATTGTGGTACTTTAGTTTCTACAATATCTACAATCGTATATTGAGAAGTTCTCAGTTCTGTCAACTCCCTATACTTTAAATATTCGTCGACTGCCTTTCTATCTATCATTATCTTTCCATGACCAGCCCAATGTCTATCTTCACCATTTCGTTTTACCCTCGAAATCCAATATCCAGCGCCAGTTTCAATATCCGCATAATCGCCATGCCCAAATTTTTGAAATGCTTTATTATTGAAATATATAGTTTTCCCAGTCTTTGATTTTGATACATAGCCAATCCATGCTAATCCATCATGATTAGAACCAGACTTTTTTTCAATGTAATACAACTCAATAGCCATATTTAAAACCCATTATGTAAATTATACTTTTTTCTTCAGTTTCTCAATCCAATTAGCTTTTGATTTTACAAATCTATCAGAACGTTTAGCACTTATAAATCCGTAATCAGTAAACATAATTTCAGCTCCATCTTCAATATCTTCATAAATCGGCAATAAATCACCGATTCCGATAAATTCCCATTTCATGTCCATTTTGCTGGTATTTTTAAAATTATAATTTCCTTCTCTACCAATTTTTTCTGCCTTATCATATGCTTCATCAACGGAATCAGCTTTAATCAAGTGATAGTTTCCATAAACAAAACAACGTCTCAAAGGTCTTTTGTCGTCTGTACCACTAGGTTCGCATCTTTCGACAATCTCAACTAAATACCAATTTTTCTTATTTTTAATCTTTTCGGTCATATCACATAAGCTAATCTTTTAATAATCGTAATAACTTGTTAAGTTGCTTTTTTATGTCCCCTAACTTTCCGCAGCTTGCTGTCAGGTGGGGTTTTAATCCCTTCTTTCTCGTCAAGCCACGAGCAAAGTTAAATAATTATTTCAATGTTTAACTTAGTACAAACCCCCACTTGGCAGCATGGTGCTGTTAGCAGTAGTTATTTCATTCTCAACTGTTTTTCTATATGAGTCAAAAGTGTCAAAGTATTGGTTTTGGTCGAAATGAAATTGCAGAATATTTCCTTCATCATTATATGTCCACAAGAATTGTTCTCCCTCTTTGTCAACTTTAATTTTGAAAC
Organism: uncultured Bacteroidales bacterium; assembly: GCA_964579045.1. Taxonomy (GTDB): domain Bacteria; phylum Bacteroidota; class Bacteroidia; order Bacteroidales; family ML635J-15; genus Bact-19. Next base: position 5,924 of record CAZOHR010000154.1, read on the forward strand.
CTCCACAACCATAGTCTCCACATTCCACACAACCATAGATGATTATTTCCTCGTCAGCCAATTCTTCCCTGTAATTTTCAACTCCATTGTCAAGGTAATATTTATCCAAGTCCTTTGGAAAAACATCTCTAATCTCTTGTTCAGTTATTTGCTGCAACAGAAGTCTTTTGATAGTATTTAACTCTGATTTTTTATTTGAGAATGAACCTAATACTCCAACCCAATTGTCAAGCAAAGAATTGTCAAGCTTGCAAAACTCAGTCAAGATTTTAGAAAATGGTTGGTTGTTAATAAAAAACTCATAGAACTCATTTGGTCTTTTGTTTAGTCCTTCCTTTGTTTTAGTAACATTCCTAAAAACTGTTTTGATTTTGCTCAATATGTCTTTAGGTCTTGTAGTTGGTTCGTCTACAAGTCCACATGTCCGATGATATTTTTTCAGTTTGATGGTATCCATTTATAATTACCCCTAACGCCTACACCTATTTTTCATGCGGGCTTAGTTACTAAAATTTTTCAAATTTACTATAAATCTCCGAAACTGCTACTCACTTTTGTTTAACCACCAAACCCTGTATGAAAAACATGTGTTATTAGTACAAGTTGATTTCGTTATTCTTTCTTTGGGTCAACATATCCTTGTTTTTTACAGTTCTTTATATAGTCTGCATCTACATCGTTAATGACCCACTGAGTATAAAATTCAGATTTGCATTTTAAGGCGTTTTTAGGTATTTTGCTTTTAGGCAACAGAACAAAATTCAAAATGTCAAATGGGACTCCAAAATGTGAATTATCATCTCGCAGAATAGTAATTATCTCATCTTCTGATATTTCTAAAATGATTCCTGTAGTTACATATTCTTCAATTTTTCTATGATAATAATCTCTAAAAACAATAATAATAGTTAAGGATTTTCCAATTAAATTATTCTTATCAAAATCTGTAAGTTTTGTTATTATTTCTTCACGCTTTTTATCTTCTTTTTTTGATATCAATACAAAAATAAAAGTTGTACTAATTGAGATTAAAAGAAATAAAAGAACATGCAAGTACGTAAATTTTACTTCTTCGAAAGAAAAACCATTTTTACTGAAATAGGCAATTATGACAATAAAAGAAATTAAAATATAGGTTTTAAACCATTCTTTTTTCATAGCATTTTTACTGTTGAAAGTGCTGTTGTTTTCAATGACTACTAATGTCAGCAGCTTGGCATTGTAGCTGGATTATTAAATACTACCCTGTCAACCGCAGCCAATTTTTAGTGGCAAGCACAGCGCAGCTAAACTTGCAACAAATTTAATAGAAAGTTACTAAACTTCCAAATTTACACCAAAACCCCGCTATTATGCTAAGGTACTGTTATCTTTTCGGTGGATATTACCTGCCAAATTGTAATTATTTAAAACTCCCATTTACAGCATCCATTTTCATTTCCATATGCTCCATTTACTGGAAAAATAAATTCATACCAACATTTTTTTTCACCTTTTTTATCTAAAAGATATGTACTTATAATAATTTGATTGAGAAAGTATAATCTTCCTTTTGAATAATCAACAATTTGATCATGGATATAAATATTGTACTTTTCAATAATTTCTTTTAAAGGAATATCCATGGCATAAAAAGTATAACCCATACTATTAGTATTTATAAACATTTCATAAATTACTTTTAAATCAATTTCTTCGGAATATAATAATATGGGTTCTGTAAATTTTGGATTTACAACCAAGTAACTATCCTCATAATCTCCATATTTTAGCATTAGTGTTGAATAAATAGTGTATTCAGCATGTGGAATAGTTTTCTCGGTTAATATAGAACCTGAAGCAACAAGATCCAATTTAATTTTCAATGTATCTGGAATAAGTTTGATTGAATCTCCAGTCCGATAATACCAATAATTTTCCCAGTATTTAATTTCCGTTGTGTCTCCAGAAACTCTATTGTACAAAATCGGTATAATATACCAATTTTCACATTGTTCTGCAATAGTATCCTTTTGCCCATAACATTGTCCTAATACCAACAATAGCAATAGTGATAGAATAATTAATTTTATTTGTTTGTGCATATTATCGTAATACATAAGGCATAAGATTATTGATGTAGTAATTAGTTGTAAAGCCATTAACTATAGTGGTGGGAGAAGTTGTATAAATATTCTGATTCAACCCATCTAAATGAAAATGATGATTGTGTCTATTTAATCCTGTTGTTCCAGTAAAAAACGGGATATCACTCTTTGGAGAAATTACTGAATAAGCAGACACTGAACTCCCAATGCATTTTGCTGAGCATTTTGCTGGAAATCGCTTGGTAAAATACCTTTTTTTTGGTTCAGAGCTAACGACAATACAATACATTGGGTCTCTAAATTTCATTTTGATCTCAAATGTTTTTTTCTTACCACTGAAAGATAACTCATTTATAAGTCTAACGATGTCATACTTGTAATGAGCCAAGCTGTATCGTAATTTTTATTTAGT
>CAZOHR010000155.1:0-8340 GCA_964579045.1 uncultured Bacteroidales bacterium
TACCAAGATATTCCGTTTCCGTTTGTGCCTATTGTTCCAGACAAAGTTGTAGATGCTCCTATACAAATTGGGTTAGGGGATGCAGAAACTGCTGTTGGAGCAGCTAAAGGAAGATTAATTACATTTAGCCAGTAATTTCCATATACTTGAGCTCCAGCCCAATAATATCCTACAGAAATATAGTATGTTGTTCCTGCTGTGGAACACCACTGGGTAATGGATTGCATATTCCCACCATTATCATCGTCACAAGCCACTTCCACCAATGAACCACAAGCACCAGAGAACACCTGTATTTCGGTATCGAAACCTATAGTAGTAGCATTTATTGTATTTGCCTGCATTAAGTCTCCGGTACCAGTTACTCTATACCATACGTTGTAACCATTTCCACCACAACCCACACCAGGATTATCAGTTGTTGCACACTGAGTTGACATTACTCCGCTTGAATACGGCAATGCTCCTATGACTGTGGCATTTGCACAATTATCATTTGCTGGAGGCATTATTCCGATTTGAGTATTAATATTTCCACAACCTGCTCCATATCCTTCGGATATCACATAATATGTGCCTGCGGCCAAAGCAACTTGCAGCGAAGCAGCGGTTCCACCACACAGAGGTCCGTTATCATCATTCGATGTTATAACCCCTCCAACACTGTTTAACAAGTACATATAAGTGTCGAATCCAGAACCACAATGTGAAATGTTAACTGTAGCAGCAGTTGCAAGAGTGAATACATAATAGATATCATCACTGGCTTGGTTTCCATCATTGGTAAAACAGTTTCCAACGCAATTATTCTGAGTATTTGAGTAGGAGCAACCAAGAGCGCCAACATTAATAGGATTGGCAAAAGTTGAACCAACTGGACTTGCATTTACCGTTACTGCAGTAGTTGCGGTAGCAGTACAAGTATAAGCATCGGTTACTGTTACCGTGTAGTTACCCGACATTGCTGTTGTAGCACCTGGACGAGTAGGATCTTCAACACCAGGAGCAGTATAACCCCCTGGGCCAGACCATGAATAGCTCGTACCAGTAGTACTTCCACCATATAAATTCAATGTAGAACCAGCACAAATCGGAGAATTTGATGATGCTGTGGGATTGATTGGTGGTGCATTAAATATTGTTCGTGAATCAGTCCATTCACATCTACCGACAGCGTCCCTGACAGTAACAGAGTAAGTCCCAGCAGCGAGCCCAGAAATAGAAGTTGCAGTGGAGCCTGTACTCCATAAATAAGTATAAGGGGCAGTTCCTCCTGCAACACCAGTAACACTTAACTGACCAATACTTTGACCCGGACAACCAGCTTGAGCAACAGTATTAAGAGTCGCTGTAATTGCTGTAATATTAAAGTTTAAAGTTGAAGGTCCAGTAGATCCATTGCCACAAACATCTGTTGCACATCCGGGAGTAAGACTAATTGTATAATTTCCATTACCCATCATGTCCTGTCCTAATTGGATTGTCCAGATATCGTCATAAAAAGTTCCAGCGGAATAAGTATTACCAACAGCAGCTTCGCAGGTTTGACTCCAAATATCTGTAACAGTATATGGTCCTCCAGGGCCAGTAACGGTCATACATGAATTCTGCATACTTGAACAAGATACCGCTTCTGAGAACTGAACAGTTATATTATCCGATCCACATACTGGAGCATAAACTATAGAACTTAACAAAGGTGGAGTTTGATCGATTATACTAGCAGTTCCACCAAAATTAATATTGTATCCAGTAGTATTAGCAGTGTAATTATCAATAAATAATACATAGTCTCTACCTGCAACAATATTAATAGCTTGATTAAAATTATCACATCCTCCACCTCCAAGTTCGCAAGTTTCGACGTCGACAGCATTGGTTCCAGTTGCGCCAGTATTTAAACAATAATTGCAACTCAGAGGATTATAAAATGAATTCGCACCACCAGCTCCCCATGCTGAGCCAGTAGCTAAATCCCTACAACTTCTTCCTGTCATATCCCAAACTGCCCAGTCAAAATCTTGACCAGCTGACAATGGATTAATTGTAAATGTTGCTGTTCCACTAGATTGTGCGTAAAATGTGTACCAATTTGAAAAATGCTCGCCCTGAATAATACAATCAGGACAATTATTAGCAGTAGCTCCGATATTTGGATAAAACACTGTGTAATTATACAAATCATAATAATTACCAGTGCCTGAAGATTCAAGACTATTAACAGTGCTATTTGCAGTACAAAGTGGTCTTGCGCCAAGGCAGTCAGCCCTAGTTGGAGTTGGTAGATAGCAATAAGCAACTGTACCTAAGGCAGTACCAGTAGTTTGACAATTATATTCAAAGAATCCAACTCTGTATGTACCTGCTGCGGTACAAGTCCAAATCAACTCAGAACCTAACCCGCAATGATCATCATTGTAACCGTTTGCCACAACAACACCGGCATTAGTCATAATTTGGATTTGTGGATCATCAACATAAGAACCGCCACCTTGACAAAACGAGAATTCATAAACCCGCCCAGGTACACCCACAAATGTATAAAATTCGCCACCAGCAATACCAGTCATTGTTTGCCAAGCAGATGTTGGAGTTAATGCGCCTTGGCCTACTCCACCAGTACAAGCAAAAGCACTGTTGACAAAATAAACTCCTGATAATAGTATTGTTAGAAATAGTATTTTTATCTTCTTCATCGTATTTACTTTTGCTTATTCTTCAATTATAAACATCTCTGGATGGCTTAGCATATGCTGCTGCTTCTCTGGGGTAAAGCTTTCAAAGTCCTTGCGACGAACTACAATTGCAGTTCCGTTTTGCTTCTTTGCTTTATCATACTCCTCTGGATTTTGAGCAACCCATGCATCTTTTTCTTTTGCATAATGGTCTTCTGGCGATAACGCTCCAGGTTTATTAATGTCATAATTCTTAAATGCATCAAAGCCTTCAAAAAAGCTATATCGCTCTGAGCTATAAACACCATCGGGTTTACCTGGATTTTTTGGCGTCACACTAGTTAAGTCAATGTCATATCCAGCACTTTGTAGGAGATTTCTAACATAGGCAACTGAGACCTTAAAGTCGACTTCCAATTGACAACTGCTTTTCTTCTGATCAACAGTATAAATATTCCCATCAATGACCAATTCGTCATTTAACAATACCTCAAGAACTCTATCTTGTTCTTCTTTGTCATCGTCTAGATTATCGATATTGAAATAAACAATATTCTTTTCTCCTTGTGACTTATAATGATTAAACATATAAGTTTCCTCTTGCGAAAATGCAAAAGCAGAAATACCTACAAACAGGCATACTAACAATAGCCGCAAAGCTGTCATAAATTTTAATTTAATAATTTGATTTCCTCAAAAAACCTCAGCGCAAATTTATGAAATTAAATTATACAATCAGTAAGAAAATTGATTTTTTTTTGTAAATAATTGAGGATAAAACTTGGTTTAAAAATTTAATTCAGATTTTAAACAAAAACCAACTAATTTTCAAACGCATAGTTTACAAGATTTGCACCCATTTTCAAGGCTTTCAAACGAATTTCGTAGGAGTCATTATGAATAGTTTCATCTTCCCAACCGTCACCAAGGTCGCACTCAAAAGAATAGAAAACCACTAATCTACCTTGATAAATAATTCCAAAGCCTTGGGGCGATTTATTATCGTGCTCATGAATTTTGGGGAGACCACTCGCAAATTCATACTTTTGATGATAAATAGGATGTGAAAACGGCAATTCTACCAATTCCAATTCAGGAAAGACTTTCTTAAGTTCACGTATAATGTATGGGTCCATGCCATAATTATCATCAATATGCAGAAAACCACCAGAGACTAAATAATTCCTCAGGTTTGACACTTCATAATCAGAGAAAACGACATTTCCGTGTCCAGTCATGTGTATAAAAGGATAATTAAAGATATCAGCACTTCCTGGTTCAACAGTAGCAGGTTCTTTATTTATTGAAGTTCCAAGATTAGCATTGCAATATTCAATTAAATTAGGCAAAGAAGTAGGATTGGCATACCAATCCCCGCCACCGCTGTATTTCATCAATGCAATGCGGTATGTCTCCTGCTGTGCGATAAGTGTGGTACTTAAAACAAACAATAATATGGAAATTTTAATTCTCATAACCAACTATTTAGCATAAAGATTAAGTTGTAAACCAAGCATCAAAGGAGTGCGACTATAGCATAAATTTTCAGTTGAAAAATCAGAAATCCATTGTCCCAAATAATAAGAAACTGTAATTGCAACATTGTTCTTACCTGCACGCACAAACACTCCATAATCAAATGGAGATAGGTAATCAGGCTGCTTGAATCTTGCTTTCTGAAACAGTGAACTGTTGTTTAAAACATATTGTGTCCCGAAACCAAAAGAGTAAGAATAAAACCCTCCCATGTCGGCGAAATAGCCAAGATTTCGATAATCAGAACCTTTGATATTTATTCTAAAATACATCCCACCGCTCACAGAATTATGGTATGTGTTGATTTTTGAATAAAATGTCCCAGGATCAAAATTCGTTAAGGAGTCTTTATTTAAAGATGACCGACGGTTTGCATAACTTAACTCTACTCCCAAATCAAACATTGGAATAATCTTATAACGATATGTATATCCAGCCACAAAAACTCCAGATTTTACACCTTTTTCTAGTGAATTTTCAAATTGTAAAGGCTTAGAGTAAGATATGTAGTAATAACCAAAATGCTTATCAGCACAAGACCATTCAGTATTTGATCCATATATGTCTTTGTCTTTAACAGTTTCGGAATTACGCTGCGAAAAAACACTTATTGCACAAAATAATATAACCGTAAGAATCGCAAATTTCATGTTCTTTTTTTGCAAAGATAAGGAAATAAAAATAAAAAAGCGGCTTGTTAAACCGCTTTTAATTATATCTCAACGCTCGACTATTTAATAACCAACCGCATATTATTGACACCATCACCATTTTCGATTGTCATTACGTAGACGCCCGGTAGAAAATCTATTGATATTTCGATCACTTTCTCTGATGAAACTTGCTCAAAGCACAATTTTCCAATTGCATCAAAAATCTTCACTGAATGGATAATTGTTTCTGATTCAATACTAAAGATTCCTGAAGATGGATTTGGATAAACTCTCAAATCTGACAAACCTGTTTCTAATATTGCAGATATTACTTCAACTTCAGCAATGCCAGTACTCATACAGCCATTATCATCAATTACAGCAACAGAATAAATATTTGCAGCCAATCCAGAGTTTATTAGTTCATGAACTCCGTTAGACCAGTTTATAGTATATGGTTCTGTTCCGCCAGTAATCGTCAATTCAATTGAGCCATCACTCATTCCTAATGCTGACTCATTCGTAACATCAAATGTTAAAACAGGTTTTTCGAAAACTACAATATAATCATTTAATATTATCTGATCACCACCAAAGGCATTTGTCACAACCAACTGAACTGAATAAATACCAGCCACGCTATAAACATGAACAGGATTTTGCTCTGTTGAGAATTCTCCATCTCCAAATGTCCACTCCCATGCAGTTGGAGAATTTGTACTCAAATCAGTAAAATGAACTGTCAAGGTTCCGCACGCTTCGGTATCATCTGCTTCGAAATTTGCAACTGGAGGAAATCCGACAGAAGCATTAGTGACAGTTATACATGCAGTATTATAGCAGCCATTGGCCTCAGTCAAAGTAAGGCAATACTCACCAGCAGCAAGTCCAGTTAATTCTGCTCCAGAACCAACAACATTCCACTGATAAGTATACGGTAATGCACCACCAACGACATCGGCAGTAACTGTACCATCATTGCCAGCAATAGTTTCTTCGGTCATGCTCAATGATAATGATGGAGTTTCTCCCAAAGTGATATAATCTGCTATTGTTTGAACATCTGAACCTACACCATTTGTAACAGTTAAAACTACTGTGTATATTCCAGGAACAGTATAAATATGACTTGGATTAGCATCTGTACTTGTCGAAGACCCATCGCCAAAATCCCAAGTCCAAGATGTTGGGAAGTTCTGGCTTAGGTCAGTAAAATTAACGGTTAAATTATCGCAACCTGAGGTTACATCAGCTTCAAAGTCAGCAATTGGCGCCACTCCATTTGTGTTCACTACACCACAAGCAGAGGCAGTACAATTATTAAAGTCATGCACTGTCACGCAATATGTTCCACCTGAAAGACCAGTTATTGGATTACCAGAATATGGTATTTGCCATGTAAAAGAATATGGAGCCGTTCCTGCAGATGCGTTTGCCGTAGCGGTGCCATTATTAGCTCCTGGAGCTGATTCTGGAGTTGTTGAAACTGATACTGCTACAGCTGGATTTATTGTTACAACTGCTGAGCCATGTGTTCCCCAACAACCTGCGGCTGATTGAGCTCTAAAATAGTAAGTCCCACTTACCGAAACAGATTGTGAAGAAGAAGCTGTAGTTGTGCTTGTTCCATTATTTGTTGTATTTTGCCAATAGATTGTTCCACCTGTTCCACCTGTTGCAGTTAAAATCATTGAGCCACCACACTGAATTCCACCACCAGTAACTGTAACATTTGCAGGTACAGGATTTATTGTCACTGTTGCAGAACCTTCTGGTCCCCAACAACCTGCGGCAGACATCGATCTAAAATAATATGTTCCACTTGCAGATACAGACTGAGATGAAGATGCTGTTGTTGTGCTTGTTCCGCCACTAGTAGTTCCTTGCCAGTAAATTGTGCCTCCAGTTCCACCTGTCGCAGTTAAGTTCATTGAACCACCACATTGTGTGCCACCACCTGACACAGAGACTATTGTTGGAACAGAATTAATAGTTACAGCAGCAGAACCCTGATTTCCCCAACAACCTGCTGCAGATTGAGCTCTGAAATAGTAAGTTCCACTTGCCGAAACTGATTGTGATGATGAAGCTGTTGTTGTGCTTGTTCCGTTATTTGTTGTATTTTGCCAATAGATCGTTCCACCAGTTCCACCAGTTGCATTCAATGTCATTGATCCGCCACACTGACTTCCACCACCACTAACTGTAACATTAGCTGGAACTGGATTAATTGTCGCTGTAACTGGAACTCTTGCACTGCTACACGACACTCCTTGAACTGCCCAATTAAACCATGAATAAAAATATGTACTTCCAATATCACAACCTGTAATACTTACAAGATCTGGAATTGTATATGGATAAGTTACTTCCGGATTTATACGGTATAATGTTGAATTAACAGGAGTTAAAAGTTGATAGCCAGTACCAGGTTCAATCAGCCAGTTAAGTGTTACTGTAGTAGTTGTTGTTCCTACATTAACACTTGCAGTATGCACTGTGTTTCCAAGATTATCAAGAAGTGTAATAGTTTTATTACCCGCAGTACCAGCTCTAGCTTGAACTGAAACCAAAGTCAATTGCTCGTAAACATCAAAATAAGTTATTGCAGCAACATTACGTGAAGCGCCATTAACCGTAGGACCTACGTTCTGCACTGCAGCAGCAATATCGTCTTGAACATACAAAGTTGTTGTATTACTAAAAGCAGCATTATATGAAGATCCTGTCGCAATTTCAGTTCCACCAGTGGCAACATCATACCAAGCTAATGTTCCTGAACCGACAGCACTCAATGTCAAGGTAGCTGGGCCACACGCACTTGCACCAGTAACAGAAGGAGCATTTGGAATATCGACAGTTATCATATCTACAACAGAATGAACATCAGAACCATAAGGATTTGTTGCTGTAAGACTCACTGTGAAAGTTCCATCTGTTGTATAAGCGTGTAGTGGGTTTACTTCTGTCGAAGTTTGCCCGTCGCCAAAATTCCACAGATATGAACTTGCATCAACACTCGAATTTGTAAATTGAATAAGACCTGTACATGTATTTGTTTCGTCTGATGTAAACCCAGCAACTGGAGCGCCAGGAACAGTAACAACAATATGATCTGTTTTAATCTCCTCTACAGTGCAGCCGGAACTAACAACAGAAAGTGTTACATCATAAACTCCAGCAGCGCTATAAGTAATTGCTCCAGGACTTGCAGCAGTGCTGGTGGCTGGAGTTCCTCCTTCAAAAGTCCAAGTTCTGGATGTTACTGATCCTGATGTTGTATTGGTAAAAGTTACCGACTCTCCTACAAAAATCGAAGCATCTGATGCTGTAAATCCTGGCACTGCAATACCTGTTGGGATTAATTCCACATCAAGTCTTGTACTCTGATCATTTATTACAGTTACAGGAATAGTTTTACTAGTATAACCAGTTTTCGAGAAAGTAACATTCCAAGTTCCAGCAATTATTGGACG
>CAZOHR010000156.1:0-8289 GCA_964579045.1 uncultured Bacteroidales bacterium
ATTTTAAATCTCTTTAATTACTTTTGCATAAATTATTTAACAGTGCTAAAAAAAGTAACTCAAATAATCTTTTGCGCTATTGCACGATTTTATCGTGTGGGGATGATAAATTTTAAAACCACACGATACAATCGTGCGGGAGCGTTCATAGCCATTTCTTCCTTCCTAATCCTCCTAATCTCCTTTAGTTCGTGCGGGAAGAAAAAATATGATGAATTGGTGCAGCTTGATATTTCGCAAATTGCATTTCCAGGGGCGGAGGGATATGGAGCTTACTCTAAAGGCGGACGTGGTGGCGATGTTTACTACGTTACAAATCTTAATGATAGTGGCGAAGGTAGTTTCCGCTATGCGGTTGAGCAATCTGGTGCTAGAACTGTTTTGTTTGCAGTGTCGGGAGTTATCGAACTTAAAAGCTTGGTAATTATCGAAGAACCATATATTACAATTGCTGGTCAAACGGCTCCTGGCGAGGGTGTTACTTTTAAGGATTGCGGCATTTATATACGAACTCATGATGTGATAATTCGTTACATCAAAATTAGACCTGGAGACAGTCCAGAAGGATACAGATTCGAAGATCGGGATGCTATTACAATAGGAGAGAATTCATACTCGGTAATAATTGATCATGTTTCGGCATCTTGGGCAATTGACGAAATTATGTCAACTTGGTACGAGCCACAGCAAATTACAATTCAGTGGTGCATACTTTCCGAAGCTCTTTCGCATGCAGGACATCCCGAAGATGAGCATAGTAAAGCACTTCTTGTTGGTGATAAAACACAAAAAATGAGTATTCATCACAATGTTTTTGCTCACAATAACGATCGTTGTCCTGCTCTTGTAAAAGGTGGTGCCGATTGCGATATTGTAAATAATATCATTTACAACTGGGGAGAATTTTGTTGTAGTTTTTCTATTGATTATCGCAAGATGGGAGTAAAGGCAAACATCTTTCAGAATTATTTTAAAGAAGGGGTTTCCACAACTGGTAGTTTCTTTGGTACTCCGGAAAGAAATTACAGAGAGTCTCAAATTTATTTAGGCGAAAATTCTGGCGATCATCAAGATTTGATTGACTTTAATGCGAATCCCGAATCGTTATATGCTGAATATTCATTTCTTGTAAGTTCAAAAATAGATTGGTCAGGCAATATCTTATATTCTGATATTAACGATGCCTTTGAAACAATTCTTGATTCTGTAGGCGCCACAAAACCCATTCGCGATGATATAGACACCAGAATTATTGCCGATGTCCGTAATAAAACTGGCAGAATAATAGACAGTCAAAGCGAAGTTGGTGGATATGATGGCATTTCGACAATATTTTTAACCGAAGCGGAGCTTTTAGCAATAGACCAGGACCTCGACGGTATTCCCGACAGCATAGAACTTGCAAACGGACTTAATCCATCAGATGCCGCCGACAGAAATCTCGACCACGATACGGATGGTTTTACTAATCTGGAGGAGTTTTTGAATGGGGGGTTTTGATGATTGTTTTTGTTACTCAAATTTCTATATTTGCTGACGCCTTATTAAAATTGAACGCGAATTAACGAATTAACACGAACGGCTTTAGCCCTCGATGAAATCAATTTTTTAGGTTTAAAAATCAACGCTGTTGATTTTTAAACCATTAGCTTCGCTGAGCTTCGGTTCGTGAAATTCGCGTTAAAAAAAACTTGGAGCGAGCACAGCGAGCGACAAGTTCACTTTGCGTTTTGCATTCATAGTTCTGTCATACCCTGCTCCCGCGAGATTACTTGTTAGTATTGCAAATTGGGTTCACAGCTTAATTTCATTCTTCCAACATTTTACGATTTTCAATACGTGCTTGGTCATTTTTTATTTTGAGAACTTCAATAAAATGTGACCAACTTAATTGTGTTGCCAGTGGCGACACAATTTCAAAATCAGAAAACAATTCCGAAAACTGAATCATTCGCCTTAGATTCCTTTCAGCAAAGCTGTGAATTATACCTGATGGGAATAATTATTTTGCCAACGGACAAAATCCCTCCCGATGCCAGCGACAGAAATCTAAACCACGATTTCAATGGATTTACCAACTATCTCCTAACTTTTTTTCTTAATGCTTCGGCGCCGCTCACTTCGATAAGCTCTGCGCATCGCAGCACAAGTGAAAAGTTACAAAAAAATCAAGGTAACCATTAGCTCACGAGCCCCGATAAATCGGGGTAGACACTGCGAGTAAAACGAAGCTACCCGGCCCGCCTCAATCCAAACAAAAGAATTGTACGTCGACCTAAACAAAAATTAATGCCTAATTGCTTGATTATCAACAATAATTTTAGTCGTTAACTTTTTAACAACTTGAATATCAGTATGTTATCGAATTTTTGTGAGAAATAGTTCTAATTTTGTATGATTATTTTATGAAAGCATATTAACTTAAATTGATTACATTATTATGAAAAAAAATCTAATTATTTTTATTACACTTAGCGTTATCGGTGTCGTAGCAAATGCTCAAACTAAAACAAATGATACCATCATACTTAACGAAGTATTAATTACTGGTACAAAAACTCCTCGATCTCCTGGAAATGTTACTCAAAAAATTGAGGTAATTACAAGCAAACAGATTGAAAACACAGTAGCTGCTAATAGAAATATTTCGGAAATACTTCAAATACTACCAGGGTCATCAGTTTCTACACTATCTCGTAACGATGCAAACTGGGGAACTTATGGGGGAATAGGCCCAAAGTATTGCACTTTTATGTTGCAGGGATTACCAATTGATGCATTTGTTGATCCAATGTCGCTTGATTTATCTGCGATAAGCCGAATCGAAGTGCAGAAAGGACCAGCTTCTGTTCTGTATTCAAATTATTTGTCTCAGGATTTTGCTGGCAACCAAAGCCCTTTGGCTGGAACTGTTAACCTTATTTTAAAAGAGAAATTTGATAAACCAGCTACAAAGTTTACGACTTCATTTGGCTCATATAATACAATCAACGGTCAGTTTTATCATCAGGATATTGTAAAAAATTTACATTATTTTACTGGTATTAATTATGAAATGTCCAACTATACTGATTATGGGATTGATGGTTCGTGGTTGAATATGAAGAAAAATCCCGAATACAGTAAAGCCAAAATATTTGGAGGTGCTACTTGGTTTTCAGACAATGAAAAACAAAAACTCACTTTATTCGTAAATAAAACTATTCATACCGGTGATGCTGGACGAGTGTATCGTGGTTTTGACCATAACTATTCAACAATAAATGTAGGCTATTCCTTGAAATTGTCTGATAAAGCAACTTTACAAGCAAATATGGGGCATAGAAATTATAACCGCACATGGCAGGAAAGTAGTTTTAATATTATTGACAGTTTAGTCTCCAATAATGGAGTTGTTCAGAATATCGTGCCTGTGGATGTGAATTTTACTTTAAATCATTGTAATAATAGTATTCTAACTATTGGAGCTGATTATCAGGGCGCAGATTATTATAATTACTCCGATCCGTTACTTGGGTATGAAATTTATGGAAATAAATCTACTGCATTACAAACTGGGATTTATCTTCAGGAGGAATATCACATTGGGAAACTTATTGCTAGAGCTGGGACAAGATTTAATTTTACAAAAAATAGTATCGCACTTATTAACGGCGGGGCTCCCGGTCAATCTTCACAAGAATGGACAGCACTTTTATACAGTGGAGGGTTAAAGTATAATGCCAGCGAGAAATTATCTTTTTTCGCAAATGCAGGAAACAGTTTTATAAGTCCTGGGTTAAAATCTATAGGTGGAACTATTAATTTAAACGACACAATTCATAGTGGTCAGCTTCCAAATCCGAACTTAAAGGCTGAATCTGGCCTTGGTTATGATGGCGGTGCCGAAATAGCTTTACCTTTCAGTATTAGCTTGTCGTTAAGAGGATTTTACACTATTATTGATGATGCAATTATTGACAATGTTGTAAGACAAAATCCTTCACAATCTCAATCGGTAAATGCTGGTAAAACTACATCAACCGGTTTTGAACTCGGAATAAACCAAAAACTGACTAATGATTTCAATTGGTTTGCAAATATTACTTATATGAAAACACAAATTTTCAACGAATTTGATGCTGATCAGGATGGTGGAACTGTTCCTTTCTCACCAGAACTTGTCGTAAACGGAGGAATTTCATACACATCACCTTTCGGTCTTCAGATTTCAACTTATTTAAATTATAATGCCGGATTCTATGACTCTAGCTCCAAATCTAGTCGAAATAAATTTACTCCAGGCACAACTATAAATGCTTATGTATCGCAAACAATTTCTAAAAAGGAGAAAAGCCTTGTAACTTGTTTTGTTCAGTTGTATAATATTACCAATAATCGTTACGAAATGCCGTGGCAGTTCAGAAATACAGGATTTGCTGTGACTGGAGGTCTAAAGGTCGAATTCTAATATTCTTTTTATAGATGATTAAAGCTTTTTTTAATAAATCTCATTTGGTATTTATTCTGCTGCTTACAGGATCAATTTTGGGCTGCATTAATAATGCTGGGGAAAGTAAGATTAAAAATTCTGGGAAAATTCATGTTACTGATTTTCGTGGACAGGATATTTATTTCGATGAAAACCCTAAACGGATTATTTGTTTAATCGAAAGTGCACTCACAGGAATTTATATGCTAAATGCAGAAAGTCGAATTGTAGGTGTTCCTTCATCTGTTTATGATGAAAGTGTTGCAGCTCAGTATGCACAACTAGACGAAAGAATAAAAAATAAAACCATTATTGCTCCTGGTAATTGGGATTTCGTAAATATTGAAAACATTGTTGCTCTTAATCCAGATCTCGTAATTATGTGGTCTTCGCAGCAAGAGTCAATTCAAGCAATCGAATCCAGGGGTATTCCTGTTTATGGAGTTATGCTTAAAAGTACAAATGATGTTTATAAAGAAATAAGTGATTTGGGAATACTCACAGGTACCGAACAACTTGCTGATTCTCTTATAAAATATACAAAAAATGAATTGGCAAAAGTATCGGATATATACAAGGAGAATAGCTCTGAAAAGAAAAAAGTATACTTTATGTGGCCACAAGGACCACTTGAAACAAGTGGTAAAAACAGCACAGTAAATGAACTTATTACAATGGCTGGTGCCGAAAATGTTTGCACTTCACATGATGAGCATCTTGTTGTAAATCTTGAGAAAGTAATTGAATGGAATCCAGATATTATTGTAATGTGGTATAATGCAAATAAGAATCCCGAAGATATTTTAAGTTTGCCTGGATGGCGTAATATTAAAGCTGTAAAAGATAGACAGGTTTTTGAAATGCCCTCAGTCTTTTCATGCGATTTGTGGACACTTAAATTTCAGTTTGCAGTAAAATTACTTTCAAAATGGGCATATCCCGAGGCATTCGAAAGTTTTAATATCGACATGGACAGAAGACAAATGTATAGTAATCTCTATGGCGAGCGAGGGGAGATAATAAAGTGAAAAGAAAAAAACTAATAATGCTAGTTTTATATTCATTACCAATTCCGGTTTTGATATTATCTCTTTTTGTTGGGCCCTCTGATATTGCTAATTTTCAAAGTGTATTCAAATATCTGACCGAGTTCATTGCAAAAACGGGTGAATTAACAGAAACTCAAAATTCAATGATTTATGCAATACTTTTTAATGTTCGGCTACCACGCATTATATTAGTATTTCTTGTTGGAGGTGCTTTGTCTGTATCAGGAAGTGGATTGCAGTCAATTTTTAGAAACCCATTAGTTTCGCCTTATATTTTGGGACTTTCTTCGGGTGCAGCATTTGGTGCAGCATTATCATTAGCCTGGGCATTTTTACCTGTTCAAGTTTCGGCATTTATTTTTGGATTATTGGCAGTAGCTTTAAGTTTTTTCGCTGCCCGCAGGCATAAGAATGTATCAATTGTTTCATTAATTTTGTCAGGTGTAATTGTTACAGGAGTTTTTACTGCGCTACTTACGATTATTCAGTTTATAAGCGATCCTTTTAAGCTTCAGTCGATTGTGCACTGGACTATGGGGAATTTGCATAATTCTGGTTGGCAGTCACTGAATTCAGTTTATATTCCTATTTTGGCCGGTGCCTTAATTTTGTATCTAATGCGCTGGCGATTGAATGTTTTAGCATTAGGCGATGACGAAGCACGAAGTTCGGGCATAAATCCAGAACGTGGAAGAATAATTGTGCTAATCGCTTCAGCACTTGCTTCCTCAGCAGCTGTATCTGTGGCAGGAATTATTGGACTTTATGGATTGTTGGTTCCACATATTGTCCGTATGCTTATTGGTACTGATAACAGAAAAGCAATACCTTTAAATTTTCTCTTCGGAGGGACTTTGCTTCTTATAATTGACGATTTTTCGAGAACCATCGCAAGTTTTGAAATTCCAATCGGCGTTTTTACAATGCTTATCGGAGCTCCGCTATTCCTTTATTTAATAAAAAAAAGCAACATAGGATGGGAGAACTAAAGCCAGCAATATCAGTAAAGAATCTGAGTTTTTCTTATTCAGGAAATCAAGTTTTGAAAGATTCCGCGGTGGAAATTGAGAAGTCGAAACTTACTGTGATTTTAGGAAAAAACGGTTGTGGAAAATCAACATTGTTAAAAATAATTGCTGGTCTTTTGCCATACAAACAAGGTGAGATTTTGATAAATGGCACCAATTTAAATAATGCAAATCTCAAGACTCGTGCAAACTTATTTGGTTTTCTTGGACAAAAACATAAAGCTGTTTTTCCATTTACGGTCGAAGATGTCGTGATTACTGGCAGAGCCGCCTTTGTAAATTTCGTTCCTCGCAAAAATGATGTTGACATTGCTTTAAATGCAATCAGACAAACAGGTATTTGGCATCTAAAGGACAGGTATTATACCGAACTTTCTGGTGGCGAACAGCAATTAGTTTTAATTGCCAGAGTACTGGCTCAGGAACCTCAAATTTTGTTGCTCGACGAACCGACTTCTCACCTCGATTTTTGTAACCAGATAATGCTGTTGTCTTTGCTCAAAGAATTAACACAAAATAATCTCACAATAGTTACAGTATTGCACGATCCCAATATTGCTTTTTTGTATGGTGATGATTTTATTTTTGTTAAAGACGGGAAGATTTTTAGACCAGAAGCTCCGATAACGGCATGGGATGAGTCATTTTTGAAGGACATTTACCAAAGCAATTTGCAATCAGTTCCGTGGTTGGATAGGGCACTTATTGTTCCTAGGCTTATTAAAAATTTATAAATATGACTGAAAGGGAAGTTCTAGCTGAGGCTTATGATGCCGCTGCAGATGAAGAATATAAAAGGTTGACAGAAACACCATTGCGCGAAGCAGAATTTTTACTCATCAGTGAACTGCTCAACGAATATATTTGTGAAGGCTCTACCATTATTGATATAGGTTCGGGCCCTGGTAGATATGCAGAGTTCTTATTAAACAGAAAATGCAATGTAGGTACTATCGATTTGTCGGAAGTTTCGCTTCAAAAATTTAAAACCCGAATAAACGGACATTTTGGAAATCAGGTTTTGTTTTCACAAAAAGATTGTGCCACTAAACTTAATTGGCTTGAAGATAATATTGCAGATGCAGTTCTTTTAATGGGCCCATTATATCATCTTACACTCGAATTGGAAAGGCAAAAAGCAGTGCAAAATGCTTATCGAATTTTGAAACCTGGAGGTTTTGTTTTTGCAGTATTCATGAGTCCATATCCAAAGCTTAACCCAATGATGGAAACAGAGATGGAAATGCTATTGGATGAGAGCTACATAAACTCAATACAGCACAACGGTGTTACAAATGTGTTGTTTAAAGGTTTTAATATTGAACAATACCGTTGTTGGCCATCGGAATGCAAATCACTTATGGAAATTCAAGGCTTCAAAACAGAAAGACTAAGAAATATCGAAGGAATAGGGGAGTTTTTTGCATTGAAAAAAGATAATCATTATAGACACAAAGAAAAAGAATTTATGTTTAATATGATGCGATCAACCTGCGAAAATCCAAATTTACTAGGAATCACAAGCCAGTATTTGTATGTGGGAAAAAAAGCAAACTAATTTTTTTTCTAAACTCCACAGTTCGCTAGAGATTTGCAATCACTACTGTCCGCTCGCTTCGGGACAAAAATTGATAAAAACTGATTGATAAAATCAACAGTAATAGGGCAGGGGAATCTAGAAAGGGTTTCCCTGCTTTTTTATGTGCTACTATATTTTATTGGGATCCGCCAACCCCAATCT
>CAZOHR010000157.1:0-8279 GCA_964579045.1 uncultured Bacteroidales bacterium
TTTTATTAGATAATTACAAATAGATTTATTCCAAATGGAAACTAAAATTATAAAAGCATCAAATCTAAAGCAATTGTTCGAGAATCTGCTAAAATCAGATAAGCTAATTTTTGCTCCTGTCAAAAAAACGAATGGAAAAGTGTTTTTCTCTCAGGTAAAATCATTTGACGAAGTTTGCACTGATTATATTCAGACTGTATTTTCAGCCAAGTCAATAGTGTTCCCACGAATAGAAACATTATTTACATACACAAAGACGCAAGAAGGGATAGATATAGAGAATACTATTCCATCGATTCCCGAAATAGTAATATGGGGATTAAGACCATGCGATAGTAAAGCCTTTGATTATATCGAGTTGTTTTTTCTCAAAGACAATCCAGATGTGCATTTCGAAGCAAGGAAAGAAAAAACTACGTTGGTAACAATAAGTTGTGCTACTGCAGACGAAGCTTGCTTTTGCACTTCTGTTGAAAGCGGACCTGGCGATACAATAGGTAGCGACATTTTGCTTACACTTATGGGTGATGATTATTATACAGAAATAGTAACAGAAAAAGGTAAAAATATTGTTTCGGCATCAAGCTCACTCTTTATAGACACTGCTGTTAAAGATAAAAGCGAATATTTAGCAAAAATTAATACTCATTTTTCAATTGAAGAAATAAAATCTAAATTACAGAATGCATTCGACAATATTGAATGGAAACACGCATCATTAGGTTGTGTTGGATGTGGAGCCTGCGCATTTGCATGCCCAACCTGTACTTGCTTCGACATTCAAGATGAAGGGAATATTAACTCTGGCAAAAGAGTAAGATGCTGGGACGCTTGTGGTTTTGGACTTTTTACAAAGCATGCATCAGGCCATAATACCAGACACGATCAGACAGAAAGAAGAAGACAAAGGTTATTACATAAATTTAAATATTCTGTAGAAAATCTTGGAGTTATTAGTTGTGTAGGTTGTGGACGTTGTATTAGGACATGTCCAGCCAATATAAATATATTTGAAAATATTATTAATGTTACGGAGGCTTAGTTATGACAAAAAATAACATGTACTTACCATACAAAATGAGAATTGCGGATATTATTGAAGAAGCGCCTCAGGTTCGCACATTCAGATTGCAATTCACAGACCCAAACGATGCTGAAAAATTCGACTTTAAGGCAGGCCAGTTTGCAGAATATGGAATTTTTGGCGAAGGAGAATGCACTTTCTGCATCGCGTCATCTCCAACTAGAAAGGAATTTATAGAGTGTACTTTCAGAAGTATAGGCAGAGTTACAAAAGCGCTAGCTGATGCTGATGTTAATGATATCATTAGTTTTAGAGGCCCTTATGGAAACATTTTCCCTCTTGAAGAATGGTATGGCAAAAATATCGTTTTTGTCACTGGTGGTATTGGACTTCCTCCTCTAAGATGCGTCATCTGGAATATTCTTGATCAAAGAGAAAAATTCGGAGATATTTATATCTATTATGGAGCTAGAACAACTCAGGACCTTGTTTACAAAACTGAACTAGAAGAGTGGAAAAACAGAGGCGACATTAAATTATTCGTTACTGTTGACCCAGGTGGAGAAAGCCCTGAATGGGATGGCCTAGTTGATTTTGTACCAACGGTAGTTGAAAAAAACCCTCCTGCTGCAAAAAATTCTGTTGCAATTGTTGCAGGTCCTCCAATTCTCATTAAACTTACAATGCCGATATTATCAAAAAATGGTTTTCCTGATAACCAGATCTACACCACTTTAGAAAATAGAATGAAATGTGGCATTGGTAAATGTGGTCATTGCACTGTTGGAAATACATATGTTTGTAAAGATGGGCCTGTATTCACTTATGAAGAAGTACTTAAAATGCCTGCCGAATACTAAAAATATTCTTTAAAAGAGCTACAATCGAATTGTGGCTTTTTTTATATCTTATAAACAAATGCACCCTGCTCACTAATATTATACAAGTCCAGATTAAGACTATCGTTTTGCATTAACCAATTTTCGATCGACTTAGTGCTATTTGAGCTGTCTATTATAATCATGTCAAAATCGAAATATTGCATTATGTCATTAAGGCTAATTGCTGGACTATTGCTTAAAACAACAAAGTTAACATCAATTTTCTTAAAACCATCTTCACAAATTATTGGAGAAAATTTAGGATCAAGAACAAAAACCTTCAAATCTCCAAAGGCAATAAACTTATGTTTAAAGAAAATATTTCTACTATCCATTGACGCCAAATTTGTTAAAATAGACTCACCATCGGATGACAAGTTGATATATTTTTCTTCCTCCAAGCCCTTTTTTAACCAATTATTTTTAGTTGAAAATTCAATATCATTTGTTGAAATAGAATCAAGATTGGCGAACATGACATTTTTGCGACCATCAATAATATTAATAGCAGTTGTTTTATTAATATTGTAAACTACCAAATATTTCTGATTACTATTTTCAACAGTATGTAACAAGCTAAAACAAAAAAACAATGTAAGGGAAATTAGTCCCGCTAGAAAATGTTTATAATTTCTTGATTTTAAAAAGAATACCGAAAATGATATTATTGCCACATAAAGAATTAGTAATTGAGGCAAATTTATATAAATATCAGTAGAGACAGAGAAAGGCAATTTTTCAATCCACACAGCAATTGAATTCATAAGTTTAATTACAAAGACAAGTATTTTTGCAAAGAAAGTTGCTAAAAAACCTATTCCTGAACTCGCAAATACAATAATAGCTAACCAAATTGCTAGTGTAGAGACAGGAATTAAAAGGTAATTTGTCAACAAAAAATAATTTGAGAATTGATGAAAATAGAACATCCCCAATGGCGCTGTCACCAATTGTGCAGCTACCGACACAGCTGTTAAAGACCAAACTTTATCAAGAAATTTATTTTTAACTTCAAATAAATCGTAAATAGGCTTATAAAGAAGAATGATTCCAATCACAGCAATATAAGACAACTGAAAGCCAAGATTTGTAATATTAAGTGGATCAATTATTAACAAGATAAAAGCAGATGCAGCCACAGCATTTAACGAACCTGAAGGACGTTTCTGCAAATTACCCAAGGCAATTATAGTAAACATTAGTGCTGCCCTGTTAACCGATGGGGACAAACCAGTAAGTGCAGCGTAAAACCAAATTAAAACAATCGTTAAAATGACTTTTACGATATCAAATTTCTTATTCTTAATGAAAGACAATAAAAAAACGATTACACCATAAATAAGGCCGACGTGCATCCCCGAAACTGCAAGAATATGCATTGCTCCAGACGAAGCATAGGCATGCCTTATTTCATCGCTCAAGCCATCACTGTAACCAAGGACTAAAGCCGAGACAACCGACAGTTCATCATTCGTGAGACCAAGACTTTCCAACTTCGTGATTAAGCCTTGTCTCCATCTTAAAAAAACATGCTGAATGCTAATTTTATTGTCAGATTTTAACATTTGCCAATCGTCACTTTGAAGGTAATCAGAACTTAATATTAGGTTATAAGACAGATATTTTTTATAATCAAATTCTTCAGGATTACCTTTGTTTTCAATTTCACTAAGTTGTGGGCTAAAAATAATTTTGTCGCCAGGTTTTAAGTTTACAGATTTACTGTCATTTTCAACATAAAGTAGTGTTCTACCATCGGCAGAAATCCATGTTTCATTATTTTTTACAGCTAAAACATCGATTTTTAGAATTGTCGTTTTCTCACCAACTTTAGGGTCTGTAATTACCTCCCCTATCAAAAAGCCAGAATTAATTTCAGCCAATCCAAGTTTAGCATTTTCCGACTGATTAGACGTAATAAAAGCTCCAGCAGAGATAAAAACTAAATTTATTAATATGCCATTTATTAGTTGCTGAGAAAACCGATTTTTAAGATGGAAAATAAAAAAACAAACTATCGAAGTAATAAAAACAACCAAAGAAATTACCGATGCGATATTAAAAATTAACGATAAACAAATACCACAAATTAATGCGATAGTAATTCTGATAAACGGATATTTTTTAATTTCTTCCGAAAGTTCAGAATTCATAAACTAATTATTTAACGGTATCATTCATACTGTTAAATAACTCTATCAAGTCATCATCGTCAATTTCGAGATATTTTAATGCAGCTTCGGCATCCTTGACTCGAGCATTATTTGGAAATTTCTTAATTAAAAGATTATAGTATTCTTTTGCCTTTTCAACATCACCAATGTAATAGTCATAAACATATCCTTTCAGAAACAGACAAGTGGCATATTTATCGAAACCTTCGTATTCTCTTTCGATTTTTGACAAATATGCAATTGCATCGTGAGGTCTCTCAAAGTTCATGGCAATATCAGCAGCTTTGAATAGGTACTCGGGACTAATCGCGTCCTCGGGGTATTTGGCTACATAATCTACATATTT
This sequence comes from uncultured Bacteroidales bacterium, assembly GCA_964579045.1. Classification (GTDB taxonomy): domain Bacteria; phylum Bacteroidota; class Bacteroidia; order Bacteroidales; family ML635J-15; genus Bact-19. The sequence continues at coordinate 4,426 of CAZOHR010000157.1, forward strand.
CTTTATCATCTCATCAGCAAGTTTTGGATCAGCTTCTTCGGTACTAAAAAGCTCTTTCTCCTTGTCAGTGATTTCCTGCTTCATTTGGTTTTGTTCAGACATCGGCTTTTTTGCATTTTTACAAGAAAATAATGCCATAATACTAACCACGAGAATAAATGCATATTTTGTTTTCATAAATCAGAATTTTACTCTATATGATGTTGAAATTTTACCTTTCGAAATATTATTTAATCTATTTTGCAACATACGGCGACGCAAAGGTGAAATCTTGTCAACGAACATAATTCCATTAATATGGTCGAATTCGTGTTGCATAACAATTGCTTTGTAATCAATAAGCCTTTCAGTTATTGGTTCAAAATTTTCATTCAAATACTCAATAGTAAGATCTGAACAGCGACTTACATTTTCATGAATTTCGGGAATACTCAAACATCCCTCTTCAATAGTAATCTTTTCTTCGGTATTAAAGGTTACCTTAGGATTGATAAATACGCGCTTAAAATCTTTAAGTTCAGGATCATCCTTTGCCAATGGCGAAGCATCAATTACTATCAGGTTAATATTTTTGCCTATTTGTGGTGCTGCGAGTCCAACACCTTCAGCTTTATACATTGTCTCAAACATATTAGCAATAAGCTCTTTTATTTCAGGGTAGTCAGGGCCGATGTCAACTGACTTTTTCCTCAATACCGGATGACCATATAAATAAATCGGTAATATCATAAATTGTTATATTTTTCGCTATCCATAAAAGATTGTAAAATTATTGTTGCACTAATCTTATCAACCATTGATTTATCCTGCCTTTGCATTTTCTTTATCCCCACATCAATCATAGTCTGAAAAGCCATCTTCGAAGTAAATCGCTCATCAACCAAAATGATTTCCATTTGAGGAAAGACCTTTTTCAGACGGTTTATAACAGGCCGAATGTACTTAACAGATTCTGAAGCTGTGTTGTTCATTTGAACCGGCATACCAACAATAATCTTTTCTACCTCATTATTTTTAAAATAATTTGTTAAGAAAGATTCTAGTTCATGTGTAGAAACAGTTTCTAGAGCACTTGCAATAATTCTGTTTGTATCAGTAACTGCAATGCCTGTTCGTTTTCGTCCTATATCAAGTGCAAGATATCTCTTCATATTTTATTGCAAAATTATACCGTTTAAATTATAAAACAACCAAAATGACAAATTTTCGTTATGTTTTTAATTTTCATATTGTTTTATTGTTTAAATTTACAGTCTAATTCACGAAATTTTCTGGTTATGAAAAAACTAATACTATTTCTAAGCATCTTATTTGCAGGGACTTATCTATTTTCTCAGAGTATTATAACTCAAGGAGGCTTGTCGATTACCAATTTGGTCGAAGACACTTTAATTAATGGCTGTATTCAAGTTTCCAATGTTACTGTAAATAACAACGGGGCTTATGGTTATTTTCGTAAAGGGAGTTCGCAATTTCCTTTTTCATCGGGGATAGTCATGGCCTCTGGAGCAATTGCAAATGCACAAGGACCAAACGATTCTGGCACCGATGGGAGTACAATTAGCTCAGGCACAGATGCGGATTTAGATATGTTAACCACCAGTTCGGTACAAGATGCCACAATTGTTCAATTCGATTTTATTCCAGCATCCGACACAATTAGATTTAATTACATTTTTGGATCAGAAGAATTTCCTGAATATGCAAATTCATCCTTTAATGATGTTTTTGGGTTCTTCCTTTCAGGACCTGGTATTACTGGACCTTACTCAAACAATTCAATTAATATTGCTTTGTTGCCAAATAATCAGCCAGTTACCATCAACAATGTGCATAATTTTAATTATTACACAGCATCACCAACATCGGCATCAAACTCACCCGGATCATATTATGGTTCTGTTCAATATGATGGAAATACAATCATTTTAACAGCCACAGCAATTGTTACAGCTTGCGAAACATATCATATTAAATTGGCAGTTGGAGACGCAGGTGACTCAGCCTATGATTCAGGAGTTTTTCTTGAAGCAGGTAGCTTTATTTCGGGAGAATCAATCAGCGTAATTAACTCTTCTCAAGTTGGTGGTGAAGCCGATCTTTGGGAGGGCTGCCAAAACTACTATGTGATTAGTCGCGAAGAAGGTTCTTTAGCAGAGAATGAAGTTGTTATTGATGTTATGGTTGATGACGGGTCAACTGCTACAGAAGGAACAGATTTCAACAATTTCCCAACTCAGGTTGTTATCCCAGAAGGTCAAATGACTGATACTATTTTCTACTCTGCTTATAACGATGGATCGGACGAAGGTCACGAAACTATTATTATTGCTTTCTACACTGCTTGCCCATGCGGAAACATGTCAACAGCCGTTTATGATACAATATGGATTTATGATGCTGAGTTTATTAAAGGAGGTATTCAGGATTTGGAAACTTTCTACTGCGGAACCGATGCTCCTGCAACACTTGATTTAGTGGGAGAATGTAATATTGATCCAAATGTTGATTATTTCTGGAGTACTGGAGAATCCACAAGCACAATAACTATAGTTCCTCAACCGGGTGCAACAACTTACTATGTTACAATGACTGATATATGCGGAAACGAAGTGTATGATTCTGTTACAATCAGAGTTTCGGACATGAATCTGAGTGATGTTACAGTTGTACCACCTTCGTGTTATAACGAGTGCGATGGATATATTCAATTATTTATGGAAGGTCAGTATTCTCCATACCAATATCGATATGTAAATAGTTTGTACCAGTTCTTTGCAGATAGTATTCACAATACATCCTACAGCACATTCGGGAATCTCTGTCCAGCAACCTATAAAGTAACTGTAACAGATGCTGTTGGATGCTACCAGAGATTCGAATACACATTACCAAATCCTCCTCCAATTGAACTTGCTGTCGGTATTTTAAATTCAGATGCTGATTATTGTGTTGACCCTGGCTCAATTGAACTAACTGCCGAAACTAATCAGCCAACACCTTTATTCCAATGGAATACTGCTGAAGAAACAGCTTCAATAAATGTAACCCCACCTGTCGGAATCAATGATTACTGGGTAAAAATATTTGACGCCTGCGGTAACTTTATTGAAGATCATGTAACAATAAAATACTCGAATATGGATGTCGTAATTTCTACAACTGATGACACCGGACCTTGTAATGGTCAAGCAAATGCAGTTGTAAATAATGGCATATATCCTTACAATTACTTCTGGCTTGCTCCTATTGGTGGATTTGGAAACCCTCAAACTGGTTTGTGCTTCGGACACTATGATGTACAAGTTACTGATGCAATAGGCTGCCAAAGAAATGCCACAGGTTATGTCGAAGAATTTGAAGAAAATGCAGTTCCACAATCATATTATGACGATATTTTTACAGTATTTCCAAACCCTGCAGAAGATAAATTTGTGATAAGCTACAAGAAAGAGAACTATAAAGACATCAGTCTCGAAATTACAGATTTAAAAGGTAGTGTTGTTTTAAAATCAAAGATGATAGAAAGCTCTCAAACAATTGAAGGCATAGGAGCCGGCATATACTTTATCAATTTATATGATTTCGAAGGTCTTGTTGCTGTTCAAAAGCTGGTTATTACGAAATAACATAACACTTAATTAATACTTCAAAAATCCTCATTTACTTCAATAAATGGGGATTTTTTATATTTAGTAAGTTGGAGCTAAGCATGAGTTTTAGTTTGTGCTGCTGGCGGAGGTGAAGAAGTTGGTTTTCAATAAATTGAAAAAGTTCCAAAACACAAAAAACAAATTACAATGGATTCTGCTAAAATTGAGATTTTTCTGTTTTAATGTTAAAGATTTTGAAGT
>CAZOHR010000158.1:0-8273 GCA_964579045.1 uncultured Bacteroidales bacterium
ATAAAATTTGGTAATTATTTAGGTATTGTTCCAAAACTAAAATTTAGTTATTGTAATCGGTAAAATTTGTGGTCGGTAGTCGGTGGATTTGCATTCCGAAGAATAAAAAATCTATGATTTTTGTTATTCTTCGAGAATCCTCGTTAAAAGAAGAAATTGCTTTTGCAGTTTTTCGTTAACGAGTCTGTTAAAAATACAAATTGCATTATTGTAAAATACAACATGCAATTTCTATTTTAACGGGATAGTCGCTATCGCTAATTGAAATTTCACTTTTGTTAAAAAGGCCGAATCTCAAGTTTACAATTTACAATTACTGATTACCGATTACAGACTACAAGATTTTACAAGATACCTAAAAAGTTATAAAATTTGTTTGATTTTTGACTTTGATATTATTGATAGCTCCTTTTTATTAGCTCATCAATAGGAGCGATACCAAGATGTGTTCCTTGTTCAATTGCTTTTAAAACTGCTCCTCCTCCTGTAAAGATATAATATTTTGGACTATCGAGTGCCATGATGTAGAGACCGGGTAAAAGTCTTTTTAACTCTTGCATTGTATCTCCACCTCCGTATAGTTTTACAGCATCTGGATTCTCATCAATTAATGTGTCGAGTGCTATAGTCCCATCGTTAAAATGTGGTGTAAATCCCATAACAGCATTTACGAAAACAGTTTTTGCTGAATGAAAAATATCTATCACTTCTTTTAATTCAAAGGAATCAGAAGCAACATCCAAAATGTAATTTAGGTTTGTTCCTGGTTTTATTGTTCTGATGTCAATGGTTCTGTATTGTCCTTCTATTTTTCCCTCTAGTGTGTCTGATTCAACTATATATGGTAATTCAACTATTTTGCCTGGGCTCTGTTTTGAGAATTCATAAAATTCTTTTGCAAGTTTTTTATCATTATCGTCAACACCTTTTATCGAAATATCATATTTTGCACACAGATATGCGTTGTACATTACACCACCCAAAACAAGTTTGTCCGACTTTTTAAGCAGAGCATATAAAGGCTCGATTTTGGTGTCGAACTTACTTCCAGCAACAACAGAAAGAAATGGCTTTTCGGCATTAAAAAGTCTTTCCAGATTTTTAATTTCTTTCTGCATGAGAAAACCGGCATAGGATGGTAGAAACTTATTTATTCCTACAGTTGAAGCGTGTGCTTGCCAGCTGCCAAAAGCATCATTAACATAAATATCGGCTAGACCTGCTAGCTGATTTGCAAATCTTTCTTGTTCTTCTCCTTTGGCTTCTTCGCCTTTAAACCATCTTGTATTTGGCAGATAGATTGCATCGATTTCGCTATTTTTCAGCCGTTTTATCGAATGATTAATATTTGTTTCGATGCTCAAATATCCTTGATTTTCGTGTGAATAAAACTCTGGTACTTCGATGCTGATATGAAGTTTCTCCTGAAGATATTCAACAATTGGCTGAACTGAAGTTTTTGTATTAATATTAATGGTATTACTTGCTTTGTCTTTTGGTCTACCTACATGGGTCATCAAAATAATCTTACCCCCTTTGGCCAGAATGTGAAATAGTGTGCCTATTGTTGCGTCGATACGATAAGGATCGTGAATCATACCTGATTTAACAACATTGTGATCTACTCTTACTAATACTACTTTTCCTTTGAGGTTTGCATCTTGAATTAATGGGAGAGAGTTATTCATGGGTTTATGTTTTATATTATTGGTTTATAATGGGAACAAATTTAATAAAAAAAAGCACCATAATTATGAAAAACATAAATACAGTGCTTTTGTTGTTAACTCAAAGGGGCTATCTTATAAGAGTAACATTTCCAGTTTTTGTGTATTCGTTGCCATATAAGTCAACAAATGTTATTACCCAACCATAAACACCATCAGGACAATCTAGATCGTTATAACGACCATCCCATTCTTCTTCGTAGGATTCGGAGCTAAATACTAATTCTCCCCATCTGTTATAGACTATCATTTTATAAGTGCTTGGATCGATACCATCAACGACAACTTTAAAGGTTTCGTTCATCTCATCGTGGTTAGGTGTAAATGCAGTAGGAGGATAGATTGCTAATTCGTTCGAAACAAAGATGTCGACACCAGTAGAATCGGTACATCCGTATAGCGATGTTGTGAACAGATTTACTCTGTAAGACCCTGGGAATGTAAATTCGTGACTTGGGTTTGTTGCAGTTGTAAATGTGCCATCGCCAAAATCCCAGTTAAACCAGAATCCGCCATCTGTATAATTTGTGAAGTACACTATCGGACTGGCCATGGTTACAGTAGTAATATTTGCTCTAAATTCTGCTGTTGGGATAGGGAATACAGTAATGCCAATTGTGGTATCAATTTTACAACCTACAGCTGAAGTTATTTCAAGCCCAACATTAAAGGTGCGAGAATTGTAGAATGTGTGTATTGGATTCTTGTCGAAAGAAAGATTCTCGAAGTCACCATCGTCGAAATTCCAAATATATCTCTGTCCTTGATCTGGGCTGTTTTCATAGAATTGAACAGTAAGTGGAGCACATCCATTGGTTTTGTCTGCTGTGATTGCTACAGGAGGTAACGGATAAGTATAAATTGGAATAGCAAGCGAGGTTGTTGCATAATCGCAAACATCGTGAATTACAAAGTTAAATATCGTATCGTTATATGCTGTAAGAACTATTGGAAGTGTCATCAGAGAGTCATTAACATAAACCTCCGTTCCCGATAATCCACCACCATCAACAATTACATCAAAATCTACAGGAGAGCCTGGGCAAACAGTGTCGCGTTCAGGAATTGCTACAAGTGAGAGTGGCTTAAGAACTTCTACAGTAATTTCGATATCCTGACTGACACAATTAGTTGCATCAACAACATGGGCTGAATAAGTTGTTGTTTCCAAAGGATTAACATTGGTAGTCATTCCCTGATCATCATTATCCCAAATAATTGTATATGGGGTTGTGCCGCCTTCAATAATTCCTATTCCTATTTCGGTACTCATTCCATAGCAAATTGTTGGATCATCCATAGTTTGAATATAGAATGGTGCAGGTTCGGTAACCTCAAAAGTGAGTGAATAATGACAATAACTTTGGTCGGTTGCAGTAACAGTGTAAATACCAGCAGTAACGCCAATAAGGTCTTCCTGCCAGCTTCCATTTGACCATTCATAATTATATGGAGGTCTTCCACCAGTAATAGTGATATAAACGTTTCCGTTATCGCCACCATTACAAGTAACATTTGTACCACTTATCATTCCCGCCATAGGAGCATCTGCTTGGAATATCTGTACTGTGTCGCCAGCTAGACAGCCATGCTCATCGTTAATAGTTACGCTGTAAATGCCCGGTATAAGGTCATAAATATCTTCACTAATTTCGCTGTTGCTCCAAACAAAATAATATGGTGGTGTTCCGCCAAAGACATTCAAATCGGCCACACCATTACCTTCGCCAAAGCATCTAACATGCGTAGGTGTTATATCACCATGCAATGGTAAATCGGGTTGCTGAATCTGGACCATGGTGTAGTTAACACAATTGTTTGCATCGGTAACGGTAACTATATATATACCATAGAATATATCCCACAAGTCTTGTGTTGTAGCATTATTACTCCAATTGTAGGTGTATGGAGATGTGCCACCTGTTACAACAAGGTCAACACTTCCGGTATTGTCGCCATAACATAAAACTTCTTGTGTATATGTTTGAAGTTCTAGTGGTTCAGGTTGAGTAATATCGAAGTTGTTCTCAATTTCGCACTCATGAGAATCAATAATCGTCACGACATAATTACCTGCAGGAATATTAATCAAATCTTGAGTCTGTTGTCCGTTTGACCATTGATAATAATATGGAGGCGTTCCACCGTTTGGAGTTACATCAATAAACCCATCAAAATATCCGTAGCATGAAACATTTCCGGATGTGTAAGTCATTGTTAATGGTTCGTCGGGTTCGTCAACAAATACAGAGTCTTCATGTGTGCAACCCACGGCATCAGTAGCTGTAAGATAATGCCAGCCAGCATAAACACCTACAGGATTTTGATCGGTACTACCACTAGGTTGCCAATCGTAAGTATATGGAGGTACCCCGCCTGATACATAAGCATAAAGATTGCCAGTTGGTTCGCCTGCACACAAAACATCATCAGCATAAAGATTTGATAAAATTGGTGGATTTGCATCGGCAATATTCATTTCGCCATTTACAACACAGCCATAAGTATCAGTTAAGGTTACAAAATAATATCCTGATGGAACGGTTATTTGGTCAACAGGGTTTAAGTGAGTATTTACAGATCCCCATGAATATTCAAATGTGAAAGGTCCAGTACTGTTAATTGCAGTTACTGTAATTACACCCGACGTGTCGCCGAAGCAAAGCACATCTTGACCAGTGATGTCTATGTCAAGTTCTGGTAGGGGGAATAACCATGTTCCAGGGAAAACAGTATCCTGAACAAACCCTTGAAGGTCCCAAGTTTGGTCAAACCATGTAAGAGGAATGTACCCAAGAGGGAAAGTCTCTGATAATAATGGTTCACAGTTTGTCGGGAAACAGAATGTGATATCCTTGGTTTGAGATCCTCCACCTTTCTTTTGTTCATCAGTTAAGTAATCATCTAAAACAACAGGAGGTGCTGGGATTGAAGGTGCACATGCGTTTATTGTACGGTTCATGCCTAAATCAGCATTATCCATTTGGATCTCTGGAATACAGAATTCTGGCATTGCAATAACTGGGATAATATCATCAATTGGAATTGTAATCTGGAAGAAAATAGCTTCCAAAATAAAGTCAAAGGCAATTGAATCCCAAGTGTGGTTTGAGAAACCACTCGTAATATTGTATGTAACATCATATACTTCCATCGAATCCCAGTCGTAGCACGGGTATGTGATGTTTAGGTCATTATTGATGGCAAAAGTTATTGTGTCTGATGTCCCTTGTGCAACAACAGCATTTCCGTTGCTCGGGTCAGTTTCGGAATATACCAAATCTGTTTCGAATGCCAAGGTTGCCAATATTGTCGGACAGAATGCAAAGTCTTGCGTCATATAGCTCGACATATGTAAATCCATGTGAAGGATAAAATATTCAATTGTTGCATTTACCCCAGCAATAATTTCATACTCAATGGTTCCACCATCAAGGAAATCGATGGCTTCTTGGATTGCAGGTCCTTCTGGAGGTGGAATAAAACCAGCAATAAATGAAAGGAATTGCATGATATTTAGGTTGAACCAAAGCCATTCATCGTTTCCATGAGCTGTTAGACATTGTGTTGCTGGATCCAATGCATCGGTAGTTACAACATAAGGTAAATCTATTTCTCCTGTTAATCCAATTCCAAACCAGTCGGGAATTACAATTGGCAAAAGATCATCTTCACAAAGTGCTGGTAAACCAGTAATAGGATCAAGGCAAGGATAAACAACTTCACCAGTAAATCCGTTTAGATAGAATATCGCAATTGAGTCGTGAGGAAGTGGGTCGGTAGAATATGGATCGACAGGAATGCTAATTGGCGGAATAATTGGAATTGTTTCACAGTCAAACAAACAAACGATAATGTCAAAATTTAATCCAAAGCCATATTCAAGGTCAAGAGCAATTATCCCAGCAGTAGGGAAATGTGTATCAAGAGCCCATCCTGGCATAACTTCATATGACGATTCAATTGTAATGGTTTCTCCATGGTCAAAAGAATAGTCATCGGGGAAGTCGAGAGTGATTTCTACTGGATAATCTACATCAACGGAACCAAGCGTAAATCCGTGAATGCTAAAGGTAGAACGAAGAAACATCCAGATACCCATCTCGATTCCTACACCCCATTGAGAGCCGAGAATATCTTCGATAAAGCTTTCAGAGAATCCTTCCTGAACCTGAATGTTAAATAAATCATAATCCATATCGAGGCTGAATGCGCCTCCAACTCCCCACATGTCTTGGTCATGTGTACTATACGGAATCTCGTGTACAAGAATATTCTGTGCTTGCATTCCTGAAACACCGAGAATTGCCATAAAACTGCTGATAAGTAGTAACTTTTTTATCATGGCTAGTCAATGTATTGTGCTGTAAGTAAACTTTCTGTAATAATATCTTGTAAAATTGCTTTTGCAGATTTTGGATAATTTGCATTAATCCAAATGGTATTATTATAATCACCAGCAAAAAGCATCAATCTTTCATATTCAAAACCATTAACGGTAAATTCAACGAGATAAAGAACCCCACCTTTACCATCTTGCATAGTAACGTCAGTTGATGAAACAAGAGTAACACCTTGACTTTCAAAGTGTTCTGGTGTCATAGCTTGACGAATCATAACATACGATGTTCCAATAATTTCTTGTACCTGAACGGTTGTTGATGTGCCAGGATGAATCATTCCTGGAATAGATTCGCTAACCATAAAGTGTTCTGGTGGTTGCATTTTTACGTGTGTGCCCGGAATTACTGCCAATTGTGTTTCGTCATAAATGAAGTCTGACTCAACTTTATTAATGTTCTTTATTACTGAATCAGTTGGGAACTGTGCAAAGCTTAATGCCGCATATAGCAATAAAGACAATGTTAAAACTGTTTTCATCTAATGTCCTCCTAATAAATAAATAGCCCTTAAATAGAATTGTAAATATACAATATTTTTTATTACAAAACATTTTATTGACGAAAACATTTGATTCTGGTTGCCTTTTTAAGGAAATAAATGTATTTTTACATCGAATTTTTAAACTGAAAGAATATGAAATTTAAGAGTGCTCTGTTTTTTATTATTGTTTTGTTAGCCGGCTCCGTGATTTTTTCCTGTAACGGAGGCAAAGACGGTAAAAACGATAAGGCAAATGATACCGTTCAGGATGAGGTGAAAATTAACTATCCAAAGGATACAACACTTGACCAGATTGCTGCTTTGCTCGGTGGTGATAATGCTGATGCTTTTAAGGCGGTTTTTACTGATGACATGACTTTTTGGAATGACTACAAAACATCGATAGACACTCCTTGGAACAGAATTACCGACGAAAGATTGGCGAAAATGGACAAATGGACAAAAGACGAAGTTTGTACCAAGATTAATGACACAGCATTGTTGTTTTATCCGTTCTCTGGTCCTGATTTTCTGAATGCATTTCATCTTTTTCCTAATGCAAACGGATATACTCTTATTGCAATGGAGAAATTGGGAACAATTCCTGATTTATATGCAATGAATGAAGAAGATTTAAAAGAATATCTTGATGCTGTAAATTTTGGCTTGAGAGATATCTATAAACGTAGTTATTTTATTACTGGTAACATGGACCAAGATCTCCGTAAGCAAAAGGTAAACGGCGTTCTTCCATTATTGTATGTTTTTCTTCATAGAACTGGTCATGAGATTTATGAGTTTGGTTACTATAGACTCGAAAATGATGGCGTAACTTTTACTAAAATTGATGAGCCTTCAAATTCTTTAGACTTTGCAGAATGTATTAAATTTAAGATACTCAAGAAAGGTGATAATAAATTAAAAGAACTTACTTATTTCTACGCAGATATTTCGAATGATGGATTTGCAAAGAATCCAGTTTTTCTTCAATATTTAAAAACTATCAGACCTTGTAATGCATTTATTAAATCAGCGTCATATTTAAGTCATTACGAAACATTTTCAGACATTCGCGATTTAGTTCTTGATAAAGCCGATGCTGTTTTAGAGGATGATACGGGAATTCCTTACAGATATTTTATTGATGATTACAATCATTATCTATATGGTGCATACGAAAAACCAATAGACGATTTTCAGTCAACATATTTATTCCAGAAAGATTTAGATGATGAGTACAAGGCTACGGAAGTTAAACCTCTTGACTTTTCACTTGGCTATCACTGGAGAAGTGGAATTCAGAACTGGATGCTTTATGTGAAAAAATCAGCAGGTACTGATACAAAAAAGGAAGAGAAAAAAGAAACTAAATAGGGTTAATACCCAAAATAATTAAGAGCCACAGAAAATGTGGCTTTTTTTTTCTATTGTAAACAAATCTAACGCAAGCATATTTCAAGCATCAAGCAATATTTCTGGGGGAGTCAAGGAATAATTGACCAGGATTATTCAAATTATAGTATTGAATAATCGTCGTTGCGACGCGGGCAGGCCTTGGTACCGCAGCCCAAAGGGCAAGCTCGCCAAAGGCAAAAACGGCGAGCCAGCTCAGGCCTTGTGAACCTGCGAAGCAGCTCACGAACACCGCTGAAAATAATAAAA
>CAZOHR010000159.1:0-8227 GCA_964579045.1 uncultured Bacteroidales bacterium
TAAATATTAACATCATAATTCCCGAAATTCACATCAGCTTGAAATTGACGGTTGCGGGTAAAAAACGCTTCCTTAATAATGCGTTTAAAGATGCCAGATTTTCTCAGAAACTTGCGATAAGTCATTTCATCCATATTAAATTCCTCGCTACCATAATGAACTGGTGACACATAGCAATATGTATAATCAGCTACATCCAGAGTTTTTCGGGAAAGAGTTTCACTAGGTAATTCTTTTGTTATCAGACTAACTACACCAGTCTTATGGCACAATTCTTCAAGAGCATCAACAATTGTAGAATATGATTCCTGTTTTCGTTTTAAATCAAAATCTGTATATGCCGAATTTCCAATTTTACGTATAGGTCTAATTTGCAAAACGTCAATCTTGTATTTTTCTAGGTAATCACCAAAATGAGCAAGATCATCAATATTATCTGGATTTACTGTATAGTTGATGCGAAGTTTGAATCTTGGAAATTCTTGTTTTAAAGTGGTAATAGATTCCAGAACTTCATGCAATTTTTCAAACTTTGCCCCAGGCATCATAGTTTCGTAAACTTCTTTCTGAGTTCCGTGCATCGAGATAATTATTTCATCAAGGCCAGCTTCGACAAGCAATTTGATTTTCTCCAAATTTAACAGCGAAGCATTGGTAGTAAATGAAATATGGGGCACTTTATATAGTTTTGCCTGTCGAATTATTTCTTCATTATGCAAATACATTGTAGGCTCGGCACCACAACCAATTTGAAGTTTAAGCGCATATTTAAAAAAGTTCTCAGCAACAATTGCTATTTTATCATTCTCGATTCTTCCTTTCTTGGGTTTATACTCTGGATCGCTAAAATAGCACATTTGACAGCGAAAATTGCAAGCCAAAACTGGATCGAGAAAGACATTTAGGTGACGCTTTTTGAGAGCAAACAAAACCCCAACGCCAAGTATTTTTAATCTTTCGTTTTTAACGAGCCTGTTTAGACGTAGTATTTTGTAGTAATTCATAGTCTGCAATCAATTTAGCAAAAGTATAATTTTTATTTTCTACTGCAATAAAAAACGACTAAACCAAATTATAAACAAAGTCCCAGATATGCTCATGTTTAATTCCGTTAGGATTGTGGATTAGCATTTCGTCCATACTAACTACAATCTTTGGATTACTATCACGTATTTTTTCGAGTGCTCCAAATTCGCGTTCTACTGTTTCGGGAAGCTCCATAATGTAAGACACCTGAATATACCACTTCTCTGTGCTCTTTTCGGCAATAAAATCTACTTCGAAATTTGTTGCGCTTACAACATTTGTTTTGTATCCGGCCATGCGCAAATGAAGGTAAACTACATTTTCGAGCATTGAACCAAAATCATTAAGTAAACTTGGAAATAGAAAGTTTCTAAATCCCATATCGTTTACATAATATTTCTTTTCGCCCGATAAAAACTCTCTGGTTTTGACCGAATATCTTGCAGCTTCATGAATAAGAAACGCATCCTGCATATATGATAAGTACTGCGAAATTGTAGTGTAATCCGACTTGCGATTTTTATTTTTAAAGTACTTAAGTATTGCTGGTACCGAAGTTATCTTGCCGACATTGTGCAACAGAAAAAGAAAAATATCCTCAAGAAGCACATAATCGCGAATTTTATAACGATACATGATATCTTTCAGAAGAATAGTATTTTTTAAAGATTGAAAATAATGATAAACAGTATCACTTGAAGTAAGATTTTGTCTCTCCGGCAAACCTGTATTTGTAATATATTCGATAAAAGAGGCTTTGCAATTTTCGAGATTATTTACAATAAGATATTCCCGATACGAAAATGGAAAAACCTCGAGAAGCAAATATCTGCCCGATAATAGACTCGCAAGCTCACCAGATAGTAAACTTGAATTTGAACCAGTAATTACAATTTCATAATCTTTAACAGGATGCTGCGAAAGCGAAACAATAAGCTTTTCCCACTGTAAAACATCTTGTATTTCGTCAAAGAAAAGATAAACTCTTCCTTTGGGCTTGTAAGTCTTTTCATATAGTTTAATAAGTTCGGATAATTCAGTCGCCGTCCTAATTTCGTCGAATTCAAAAAGCTCTTTGTTAAGATAGAAAAGATTCTTTTTATTTACTTTCTTGTCGAATATCAGTTTATGCATAAGTTGACGAACTACAAAGCTTTTTCCAGCACGTCTCTGACCAACAATAACTTTGATCAACTTGTTATTCATTGCATTGCGAAAAAATGCATTATATTTTTCTCGCACAAAACCTAAATCGAACTCAGGATCAGAATCCCAATAATTTATCGTTCTTAATGCTTCAAGTTTAGCTTCCATAAATTTGGCTATAATCTACTTTTTTACAAATATAGCACTATTTTCGATTATATCCAAATTTATTTCATTTTTTTCGTATTTTTCGATTACAATCAAATTTACGGCAAATTCAACAATAAAAAAGTGAGTTAGTTTTTAAGGAATAAAAATCTGCAAACCGATTCGAAAATTAAGTGAACCCTGGGTCCATGATAAATTTTTAAAGTATGTTTCTTCGTAAAAAACACCACCTTCAAAAGCCACATTTTTGTTAAGAAAATACGAATACCCGACACCTGGCGTAAACATAAATTGAGTATTCTTTGATTGTATGGAATTAATGTCCTGATTGTCTACGAAAATATGAGAGAATTGAAACGAGGCAAACAAACCGTTTTTTAGATAATATCGAACAAATGGGCTGTAACCATAAGAATAATTATGTATTTGGCTCATTTTAAAAACTGATACTGGCAATTCAAGTCCAACAGCTAAATGGTTAGCTACAAAATAGCCAAAAGACGGAGATGCATTAAATTGAATATTATTAAAATGACTTGACCACTTTGTCAACTGCATTGTCCCTCCAATCATCATATTTCCTTTTGTGATAGGCTTTTCGATTTGAGCAGTAGCAGCAATCGTAACAAAAAATAGTGTCGCGAACAATAAATTTTTCATAGACGTAGAATTTGGTTTTTAATTTAACTTAAAACATATTAACTATAAAAATATGTATTTATTATGTAACAATAAAATTATTTGAAAAATATATAAAACAATTCAACCGTTGAATTCGATTTAATCTCTTATTCTTTGCGTACTGTCGAAACTCACAAAAACAGCATAATGAGTAAACTCGGCCTAAAAACCTTGACGGACTTGATAAAGTATGCGATAAAGCACAATATTATTCAAATTTGAGTCTTGCAGTACAAAGATTTATATTTACTTTTACACAATATTCAAATATTTGTAATAGCTATATGAAGTTTTTAGTTGCTTTTTATATTTTTAGTTTTTTTATTCTTAGTTGCATCACCTCTGTTGCAAAAAACGAAAGCCATTTTATCAGCGAAGACAGCATTAAGAACAATAATCAACTCAATAGTGACTATAATCTTCGCACAATGCAATCTAGTAGATTTAATGCTCCTAACGCCTACTACAATTCATTAAATTTATTTTCGGACAATATATTTGCTTCTTTAACCAGTGATCTTTATGTAACAACCGGCTTCAATTTTCGGTCACTCAGCTCAAATCAACTTCAATTCAGTTATAAAGGAATTTCTTTAAACGATGACCAAACTACTGTAAATGGAATTCCACTTTTTGCTTCTTATTCAATGCTGTTTCAGATTATGGACAAAAAAAATGAAATCTTTGATTACAACAGCATCAGCTCTTTTGGGAGTTATGTTTATTCACCAAACATTCCCGAATCTACTGGTAATTTTACCTTTGTTGATTATTTAGCATCGTCACTTTTTAGTGCAAATTCTGCAACAATAGGTCACAGAACAAAAATTGGCGAAGCAGGACCTGAATTAAACCTTTTTGTATCATCATCTTTGACACCAAATGGGTATATTGATGCTACAGGAATTAATGATTTAAGATATTTTGCAGAAATTTCACAAAGAATAAATAAAACGAATAAACTTTCGCTGAGTATAGTCGGAAACAATTACCATATAAACTTAAACAGACCTAGCACTGCCGAAGCTTATGAATTAACTCAAAATAAATCGTACAATCCGTTATGGGGTTATCGTAATGGAAACGTTCTAAATGCTTATTTCGCAACTGGGAATAACTTTTCTAGTATTTTGAATCATGAATTAGAAGTAAACTCAAAAACTACGTTATCAACATCGTTTGCATACAATAGCGGAACTGACAAAACATCACAGCTTGAGTTTTACGAGTCACCTAACCCATATCCAGATTATTATCGAAATTTTCCATCGTATAATTATGAAGAGTTCGCCCCTGTTATTACAGCTCAATGGCAGAATGATATAAACTATCGTCAGTTAAATTGGGACAAAATCTATGTTGCAAATACAAAAAGCCTCTTCTCAGTTATTGATGCTGATGGAATTGAAGGTAACGACATACAAGGTAAACTAGCAAATTTTATCATAGCCGGACAGAGTGATATTAAAAATGAACTCGTATTAAACACCGAAATTTCGCACAAGTTTTCAGTACGAAATAAATTTAAAACAGGCATTAATCTCAGCTACGATAGCCACAATTATTTTAAAACTCTGGATGACCTGCTCTTGGCAGAATTTCATGTTGATTATCCAAGCGATATACGTGCATGGTGGGTTACGGATAGAGAACCAGACAATAATTTACTGATCCGCAATAATCTGATTTACGAAAACGAGAGATTTGGTTATGATTTTAAAATGAGTGAAATAAAACCAAAGGCTTATGCGGTGTTTTCTTCAGAAAATGAAACACTGAGTTTAATTATTGCAGCAAATATTGGTTACAATTTAATGCAGAGAACTGGGAACATGCAGAATTTTAAATTTCCTGACAATTCTCTCGGCAAATCCGATTGGTTAACTAGTTTAAATTATAGACTTAATTTTGGTTTGGGATATAAGCCAAATGAGAATATGCAAATTGCAATTCAGGCGTTTTACGCTTCGGTTAGCCCAGGATTTAGAGATATTTTTCTCTACCCTGAAATGAATTCAGAAATTTCGAATTTAAATACTTTTCAAATTGCCTCGGCAGAATTGAATTACAAATTAAGAGTAGATAAATTGAAACTAGATGTTAATATCTACACTTATAACGAGTTAAATCGTAATTTCAATTACCATTTCTACGACGAAATAAGTGCAGCAAATATTTATATCCGAACCGAAGGATTAAACAACTCTAATAATGGAGTTGAACTTGGTCTGGAATACACAATAATTGATTGTTTAAGTTTTAACTTTGCAGGAACTTTTTGCGATTACAGATATACAAGCCGTCCGCTAATAACAATGGGTTCTCTGTATGAAGGTTATAATATCCTAGAAAATGATACTGCATATATTAGAAATTTTTACTTACCGCTATTCCCACAAACTTTATTAAAAAGCGGTCTCAATTTCAACACAAAAAACGGCTGGTTCGCAGGAATTAACGCCAACTACATGGACAGAATTTATAGCGAGTTTAGTTTTGAAGCCCGCACCGAGTTTGCTGCCAATCAATTTGGAGTTGCATCGCATGTTTCGGACGAATACTTTGCACAGAAAAAAATGCCATCAGGTTTCACATTCGACTTTGCTGCGGGAAAATCTATCAATCTTTTCGACAATAAAACAAAACTGCACATCATGCTTTCGGTCAAAAACATTTTCGACAATCGCGATCTAATGGTTTATTCATCCGAAACACATGGCTGGGATGTGGACAACAGAACTCGATCCAAAGATAAGATCATGTATCTTGCTGGCAGAAGTATTTTTCTGAATTTGAAAATCTGTTTATAAAAAAGAGTCTGCTAAACAATTAGAATAAAACTACTAAAGGTTTAGCAAACTCAATTTTTGAAGTAATCTAGATTACTGAATTACAATCTTCGATATTTTATTAAAATCACCATTCATCAAATGCAAACTGTAAATACCAGGTGCTAAGTCAGAAAAATCGAAGTCTTCGCTAAAATTTGAACTAACTTCAATTTGAGAAGAATACACAATTTGACCTTGAACACTTACTAATTGTATTTGCATACTATGATCTAAATCTGAGTTAATTTCGAGATTAAAGATCCCATTGTTTGGATTTGGATAAACAGAAACTTTTGCATTTTGATTAAAGTTACTAATGTCAGAATATATAAAGTTGATTGAATTTGATGTTGCAACACAACCATTTACATCAGTAACAACACAATAATAAGTTCCATCAACTAGAGGAGTAAGAATAGGATTTGTTTCGTCAATCAATAAACCAATAGTTTCTTCGTACCATTGATTACCTGCAACAGCATCAGAATTTAAAGTACCAATACCTTGAGTTATAACAACATCAGAAGGAATATTAACTGTAACATCAATCATTTCGCTACCAGCGCAACCTCTTAAGTCAGTTACAGTTACGGTATAACTTGTAGATTCAAACGGCACTACAGACAAGTTATAATAACTCAATCCTGTTTCACCTGAACTCCATGCGTAATTTGTAAGGGTATTTTGCTCCTGAAAATTAATCGACCATGAATTAAGGTAACCTTCGTCCCCACCTGCACTATCAATAACTTTCAAAGTCCAAGTTCCTTGTGCTGATCCAGTAAGACTTGAAAAAGGATCTAAAGGTGAGAATTGACCTGTAAAAGGAGCTGTAGCTAAAGTAATTGAATTTGGCGAACTCATATTAAATTCTGTTTCAATAAAATTATCACCATTACTTCCTGTATTTTCAACTAAAGATATCGAAGATCCATCTGGAGCAATTATAATGATTGTCAAATCTTCTACATAAGTGTGAGTGAGTGAATTAATTACAATAGACGAAATATCAGATGCATTTGAATTCGAAAACTCAATATCAATTAGAGAAATTACCCCACTAGGGAAATTATCAGGTATTATAATCGGGGTTGCATTTGTTGAGGAGAGATTTATTGGATTAGATAAATCAAAACTAACTTCTGTAAAAAGCACAGTACTTTCACCATAACAAAGAACATTATCCGCTGTAATTCCAACAGAAGGTGCAGGATTCACAATTACATCAAAACCACCTGTGCCTTCGCAACCATTTGCATCAAGAGCAACAACTGTGTATGACGTATTACTTGATGGACTTGGGGTAATTTCATTAACGTCAACTCCGTACGCTCCGTTACTCCATGTATAATTTACTATTGAATTATAATTTGGAAGTTTTAAGGACCAGCCAAGAAGTGTTCCTGTTTCGCCAGCACTGTTATCAACAACTTTCAATGTCCAAGTTCCTTGAGCACCTCCTGTTAAAGTAGAAATATTATCTAAAGGTAAAAACTGACCAGTAAATGGTGCAGTTCCATATTGCGCAAAATTCAAAGCAGATGCTGTGAATTCGGTTTCATAATAATCATCCCCTGTTCCACCAATATTAAATGCAAGTGTTATATATGAACCATCTGGAGCTGTTAGGAATAATCTCAAATCTGAAACATTAGGATGAACAATCGAATTTATTGTAACTGATACCAATTCATTTGCCATTGCTCCTGAATACGGAACTACTATTTGAGAGTTGGCTCCTATAGTCATATCATCGGGTATAGGAGCTGGATTTGAGTTACTTAATTCTAAGTCTCCAATTCCAGTTGATCCATAAGCAATTGTATTTGCAGTTATAACCGCATTGCTATTTTCGCAAATATTTGAAGTACCACTTACCGTAACATCAGGCGATTGCCTAACTGTGTAATCAAATTGAGCTGATGAAATATTTCCATTTAAATCAGTAACTGTTACATAAGCCGACGAAGCTGCAACTGGATTTATACTTATTTGTGATAAATCAGATCCGCTTTGACCGGTGCTCCAAGAGTAATTTACTATCGAGTTTTCACCTGGTATATTCAATGACCAACTATCAAGTGTACCAGCGGCACCAGTATATTCATCAATTACTTTTAATATCCAAATTCCTTGTGCGCTGCCTGTTAGCGTATAAAACGACTGTTCTGGGTTATATTCGCCTGTAAATGGAGCTATCGCTGCATTAATATTTAGTACTGCTCCCATTTTAAAGGTTGTGCCAATAAAATTATTTCCATCCATTCCAACATAACTTGCTAAAGTTACTTCGGAACCATCAGGAGCGACAAGAACGAGTTTCAAATCATTAACCCATTCGTGTGTCAATGAATTTATGGTAATTGAATATATGT
>CAZOHR010000160.1:0-8197 GCA_964579045.1 uncultured Bacteroidales bacterium
TACGACATTGTTTTAAATGCCGCAGATGCATACCGTCTAGATAATGACTATATAAAAGCTGCTGTACATTATCGATATCTTGCAGATAAAGTTCCAGATAAATATCCTGATGCAATCTTTTTCTATGCTTCTATGATAAAGGCAAATGAAGAGTTTGTTCGAGCTCAGTATTTCTATCAAAAATATTTGGATATTAACGGTTTGGATAGCCTTGATAACTTGGTTATGAGAGCGCGTAATGAGATTGTTAATTGTGAGATGGCCTGGAAGATGTTTAATCGGCCTAATGGATATAATGTTATTCAATGCGATTCTGTAATTAATTCTATCTATAGCGATTTTTCAACAGGTTTCGCTAGTGACTCTGTTTTATATTTCGCCTCTATCAAACCAATAGTCGATTCTATCAAGGATTATAAATCGAGACTTTATAAACTTAACTTTTTTAATAATGAAAACAATCAGGCTGTTTTAGTTGATGAGTCAATAAATTTGCCTGGCTTCGATATTTCAAATCCTCATTTTAATAAAGCTGGCGATAAAGTCTATTTTACAATATCAGATTATTATAAGGGTGGGCATACATATATTTATTATTCCGACTATGTTGATGGTATATGGTCAGAACCTGTAAAACTGCCTGATTTTATAAACAAGCCAGGTTGTAACTCAACTCACCCATATTTAGCTGAGAGAGCTGAGAAAACAGATGTTTTTCTATGGTCTTCCGATCGTCCGGAGGGTGAAGGTGGCTACGATTTGTATTATTGTGAGATTTTACCCGATAAGAGTTGGGGATTTGCACGCAATTTGGGGCGACCAATTTTTGATGATACTCGTTTTATTGACTTCTTCGACACTACTTCTGTTGTAAATACTCCAGGAAATGAGATTACTCCGTTCTATAATCCTGACGATTCTGTTTTGTATTTCAGCTCCGACTGGCATCAAAATATGGGTGGTTATGATATCTTTAAAGTTAAAGGAAATTTTAGGGTTTGGGATACCATTAAGAATATGGGTTATCCTTTAAATTCTGCTCAAAATGATTTCTATTATAAGATATATCCAGAACAATACGTGGCTTTTCTAAGCAGTAATCGTAAATCTGCTTTTGCACAAAGTCATCAGAGTTGTTGTAATGATATTTTTTATCACGATATCGAAAAGATAATTACCGAAGAGGTAATCGAAGTTCAAAGAATAGAGATTCTAACTGAAAGAACCAAATTGTTAGTACCAATTGCATTATATTTTCATAATGATCAGCCTGGACCTAATTCTATGGATACAATCACTGAGTTGAACTATTCAACAACTTTTATCGATTATATGAAGCTGCAGGAGGACTATCGTAAAAATTTCTCGAAAGGATTACCTAAAAACGATAAACTAGTTGCTATTGACAGTGTTGATTATTATTTTTCTTATTACGTGCAGGATAATTACAATAAATTGCTTGAATTTACGAGTTTAATGAAAGAGCTACTAGCCGAAGGACAGAAAATTGTAATCACAATTAAAGGCTATACCAGCCCATTGAATACTGTGGAATATAATAATAATCTTGCAAAACGAAGAATTGCCAGCTTGGTAAATTACTTTGCTGAGTACGAAAGTGGAGTATTTCTACCTTTTATAGAATCAGGTATGATTACATACGAGTTTGTTGCTTTTGGTAAGACACTCTCCGATGGTAAGGTAAGTGATGACCCGAACGATCCTCGTAATTCAATTTATAGTCCTGCTGCCTCCCGCGAAAGAAGAATAGAAATTATTGCAGTTTCAGTTGAAAGTGTTGAACAAAGTGTTGAGTAGTTTGTATAGGTGGATAAATGTTTAGTTATGATTAATTGGTTTGGAATAATTCAAGAAACTTTGATGATTACAAGTTTTGTGGTAATCATTATGTTGCTTATCGAGTTTATTAATGTTATCACAAAAGGTACACTCGTTAGTAAAATAAGCAAAAAACCTTTCGCACAAATATTAACGGGCACACTGCTAGGAATAATCCCAGGTTGTATGGGTACCTTTACGGCAGTTTCTTTATACACACATCGACTTTTATCTTTTGGCGCATTGGTGGCAGCTATGATCGCTACTTCTGGTGACGAGGCCTATTTTATGATTGCCTTGATGCCC
This sequence comes from uncultured Bacteroidales bacterium, assembly GCA_964579045.1. Classification (GTDB taxonomy): domain Bacteria; phylum Bacteroidota; class Bacteroidia; order Bacteroidales; family ML635J-15; genus Bact-19. Next base: position 2,146 of record CAZOHR010000160.1, read on the forward strand.
GAAAAAACAATGATTATTTTTGCAGTGATGATTGTTTTGGCAATAGTCGTTGGCTTTTTTACTGACAAAATTGTTAAGGGGAAGAATTTTGCCGCAGAAAAAAACTTCTCTTTCGATTTACATGCTCATGATTGTTGCGAAAAACCAGTAAGTTCGTTCTCTCTCAAGAATTTTAACTTTCTGCCCAAAAGAATTATTCTATTATCTATGATTTTAACTATTGTAGGATTAACTATTAGCGGAGTTATTGGACATTCACATTCCGATAAACTTATTTTTAGCCTTCCATCAATAAATGGGACAGAGAAAGTTAAAATGAGTGATGTTGAAACTACCGACACACATAATCATGAAAATGGCGAAGAGTGCGCTCACGAAGATGAACAAGCAAAGACTGCTCACAATCATGAGGATGGAATTAATTGGGTTATGATTACAATCCTTGTAAGTTCTTTCTTTGCACTTATAGTAATTTTGTTTAGTAATGATCATTTTATAAAAACGCATCTTTGGAATCATTTGATAAAGAAGCATCTGCCTAGTATCTTATTTTGGGTTTTGCTAACCTTGATTGCTATTAATGTCGTATTGCAGTATGCCGATTTTGGGACTTGGATTTATAACAATATGTTCTATGTTCTTTTAATCGCTTTGCTTATCGGGATTATACCGCAATCTGGTCCACACTTGGTTTTTGTTGTGCTTTTCCTTCAAGGCGCTATTCCAATAAGCATACTTATGGCAAATAGTATTGTTCAAAATGGTCATGGTTCACTTCCTTTATTGGCTGAATCAAAAAAGAGTTTTGTTATTATGAAAATAATAAATATCTTAGTAGGGTTATTTGTTGGAGTCGTCGGACTATTATTTAACTTTTAAAAATCTATTCTATGAAACATGGCGAGTTTACTTTTACAATGATTAAACCAACCGCTGTAAGGCTTGGTAATCTTGTTCCGATTTTGCACGAAATTGATTTAGCTGGATTTTCAGTTATTGCTATGAAAATGACAAGATTGTCGTTGGCACAAGCTGAAAAGTTTTATGAGGTGCATAAAGATAGACCTTTCTACAGAGATCTTGTCGAATTCATGTCTTCAGGACCTGTATTAGCTGCTGTTCTACAACATGAAGACGCAGTCGATGAATTTAGAAGGCTTATCGGAAATACTAATCCTGAAACTGCTGCTGAAGGTACTATTCGCCGCAAATTTGCTAGATCTGTTCAGGAAAATGCTATTCATGGATCGGATTCTGACGAAAATGCACTTATCGAAGCAAACTTTTTCTTCTCACAATTCGAAATTTTCAGACATTAATTACAATAAAACGTAATTTATAATACTATCAATTAATTTATTTGAAAGGTTTGGTATCACTAGATATCAAACCTTTTGTTATTTAGAATCTATCAAGTTTAACGATTTACAATCAAAAAATAATTGCAAATTAATTTGGAAATTGAAAATATAGACGTATATTTGTATTGTAATACTGAAATACAAAATTGTTAAACCAAAAAATACGAATATATGAGCACACATGAATTCAACACAAGATTATTAGGAATGGAAAATAGCTTGAGCTATTTCGCACTAAGTTTAACTAGAGATTCTGAGAATGCAAAAGATCTAGTTCAGGAAACTTTCCTAAAAGCTATTCAATATCGTGACAAGTATACTGCAGATAACAATATCAAAGCTTGGTTGTTCACAATATTAAGAAATACATATCTAAATCAAGTAACTAGACTTTCATCAAAGAACACAATTAATGATGAGTCAGAAGATGAATATATCTTGAAGAACACTATGTTTGAGCATCAAAATGCTGAAACAAGCATAAGCACAAATGATATCAAGAATACAATTTCAGATTTGGAAGATGATTATCGTATTCCATTTCAAATGTTCATAGATGGTTATAAATACAAAGAAATTGCTGAACATACAAATTTGCCAATAGGTACAGTAAAGAGTCGAATTTTCTTTGCACGTAAGATGTTAATGGAAAACTTACAGGATTTTAGATAATCTTTTTTTACGCAAAACTTTTAATGCCATGGATTTTTCTGTGGCATTTCTTTTGTTTACATATCTGTGATTTGCAAAATTAACAGAAATTATGTTACTTTACACTTTCAAAGATATGAGCATGATTAGGATAATTCTTGTTTTTACAATATTATTTAGTTTTCAATTGGCATTTGGGCAAAAGCTTATTAAATCGGGCAATGAAGCTTTAGATCGTGAGCAATACGCTCAAGCAATCGAGTTTTATCAAACACAGCTTGATAAAAAGCGAAACAATAAACATGTTATTGCAGAAGCTTCCTTTAAAACTGGATATTGTTATAAAAAGCTTTCATTACCAGAGTCAGCAGCTCCATATTTAAAACAAGCAATTGATAATAACTATGCGGATCCACTAGTATTTCTTTATTATGGTGAAGCATTACAGATGTTGCAGAAATATGATTCTGCATTAGTACAGTTTGAAAGGTTTAAAGAATTGGCTCCTAATCATAAGCTTGCCGATAAGGGTATAGAAAGTATAAACTTTACTTTTGCATCACTAAATAACCCATCTAGATACGAAGTAAAAATCTATGGTGTTTTAAATTCTGGGGAATATGATTACTGTCCGTTTTATGAAGTAAAAAACAAAAAGAAAATTTACTTTACATCAACGAGATATGCTCCAACACATGTTTCGGTTAGTCCTGAGTCTGGTGAATTTTGCTCAAACTTGTTCTTTTCGGAACAGGATAAAGATGGTAAATGGTCTGATCCTGTCATAGTTCCAGGCTTAGTAAATACCAACGATGAAGAAGGTGCCGCCTGTTTAAATCATAAATCTAGTAATCTGTACTTCACTCGTTGTAAATATGATAAGGAATTTGATAAGGGATGTCGCATTTTTGTGGCAAAGCGTGTTGGTAGCTATTGGGGACAGATTCAGGAAGTGGAGATTCCGGGTATTCCTCAAAACATTTCTATCGGTCACCCAGCAATTAGTGATGACGAATTAACCTTGTATTTTGTAGCAGATAGTCTTTTGGGCGGCTTGGGAGGTAAAGATATTTATCAGGTTGTCCGCGAACGAAAGAATCAACCTTTTGGGCCACCTCAAAACCTTGGTTCATACATAAATACCGAAGCTGATGAGGTTCATCCTTACATTCGTAGCAATGGCGATCTTTACTTTTCATCTGATGGACATGCAGGAATGGGTGGCTTAGATATTTTTCAGGCAAAACATATTTCGGGAATAAAATATAAGATTATAAATCCTGGAAGTCCGCTAAATTCATCTCATGACGACTTTGGCATAGTATTTATGGGTATGAAGGAAGAAGGATTTTTATCATCCCGCAGAATAGGAGGAATGGGAAAAACAGATATATTTCATTTTGTTTTACCAGAACTTAATTTTACTGTCTCGGGAACGATATATGATCATAAAACTAATTTGGTTATGGAAAACGTTGATATTCAGATTATGAATGATGAGTATGTTCTGATGGATACACAGACATCGGATGCAAACGGATACTATGAAATTGATCTAATTCCGGAGAATAATTATATTATTTTTTACAAATTAAAAGGATATACCGTTGAAAAAGCTAGCGTTGACACAAAATCATTAACAGAATCAAAACATTTTTCACGAGATATATTTTTAAAAAAATAAAGTTATTATATTTGACAAGTTTTAAAAACAAAAACTAGATACTATGAAACGATTTCTTTTTTTGTCATTAGTGGCGTTTTTCCCAATAATGATGTTGGCACAAGTTACCAAAGGAGATGAGTATTTTAATACTGGCCAGTACGATTTGGCAAAGGATTATTATCAGAAAGCAATACCAAGTCTTTCAGCTCAGGCAGATAAAGCTCAGGTCAACTATAAACTAGCATACTGCTACAAAATGCTTGGCGATTCTGATAAAGCTGAAATGTATTTTAGCGTTGCTGTTAAAAACTATGTTAAAGGTGTTATCAAACCCGACGTATTGCTTTTTTATGCAGATGCATTAAGAATGAATGGTAAGTACGAAGATGCAATTGATATCTACAAGCAATATCTTCAGGTTTCTCCTCAGGACCACAGAGCTACCTCTGGTTTAGCTTCTTGTACTGTTGTTCCAAAATGGATTAGTCGTCCAACACGTTACAAAGTTGTTAATGTTTCAAAGTTTAATACCTTGCAGCTTGACTTTTCGGGAGTGTGGTCATCAAAAGATTATAGAAGTCTTTACTTTACTTCTTCACGTGAGGGGTCAATGGGAGCTCGTGATAATTATAAATCAGGACAGAAATTTACCGATATCTTCGAAGTTACTCAAGATAGAAAAGGTAACTGGAGCGAGCCAATTCCTTTGGCTGGTGGTATTAATACCGAAGATGATGAAGGCGCTTCTACTGTTTCTATGAAAGGAACAGATATGTTTTTTACTCGTTGTAAAGCTGGAAAAAAAGTTGATGAGCCTTGTAAGATATTTTATTCTTTAAAAAAGGGTAATGCATGGGGCGAAGCAGTTTTAGTTACAATACCAGGATTCGAAAACTATGAGGTTGGTTACCCAGCTTTGTCAAAAGATGATAAGTTTGTTTATTTTTCGGCTGAAGCACCTGACGGATATGGAGGTATGGACCTTTACGTAGCACAAAGAACTGCAGGAACAGGATCTGCATTTAGCAAACCTGTTAATCTTGGCCCTGAAATCAATACTTTAGGTGATGAGGTATTTCCAACTGTTAGAGAAGATGGGTCTTTGTATTTTGCATCTGATGGACAACAGGGTATGGGCGGTCTTGACATCTACAAAGCTATTATGGATGATAAAGGAAATATTACTGGTATCGAAAATATGAAGTACCCAATTAACTCTTCTTTTGATGATTTTGGAATTATCTACAATGGTAAAGAAGAATCTGGATATTTCTCTTCGAACCGAAAAGGTGGTAAAGGTAGCGATGATATTTATTCTTTCAGTTTACCACCACTTGTAATTACACTCAATGGTGTAGTAAGAGATACTACTGACATGGCTAAGATTATGATGTTAAAAGGAGCAAAAGTTACCCTCTTAAACGATGCAGGTATGGTTGCTGAATTAATCTCATCCGAAACTGGTACATATACATACAAACTTGAACCAAATCAGAATTATGTTATTAAAGCTGAATTAAATAAGGATTTCTTCTCAAATTCTGCCAAATTTACTACAATGAAGGTTGAATATGATACAGTTATTAATGTTGTACTTAATTTAGGTAGGATACCTAAAGTATTTGTATTACCAAATATTGTTTATGCTTATGATAGCGCTAGTTTAAAACCTGAGTCAACAGTTTCTCTTGACGAATTGGTAAAAACACTTAATGATAATCCTCACCTAACTATCGAAATGCGTGCTCATACCGACTTCCGTGGCGATAACGATTACAATATGGAATTGTCTTTAGGTAGAGCAAAATCTTGTGTTGATTATTTAATTGCTAAAGGAATTAAAGCAGACAGACTTACAGCAAAAGGCTTTGGTGAAACCGAACCACGAGTTATTACTAAAGAATTAGCAGTTCAATTCCCAGCATTTAAAGAAGGTGATATTCTCTCAGAAGAGTATATCAACAAACTTAGCGATAACAAAAAGAAAGAAGACGCTCATCAACTTAACCGCCGTACCGAATTTAGCGTGCTAACTACAGATTACGGTATGCCTAAAGAAGGCGATGCCGTTAAAAATCCAGATGGCTCAACACCTGATGGTCAAAAAGGATCTTCTGTAATTAAAAATACTGGAAGCGGAGAGTTTTAAAAGAAAATACATAATTGGAAACAGTCCTCAAGGGGGCTGTTTTTTTTTATTTATATAAACTCCAATTTAGTAGGATAACTTAAAATCGCATTCTTGATAACTAAAAAATTAGTTGATCTATATTGCTGAAAATTAGCACTTTAAGTTTTTATTAACAAAATAACTAAAGAAATAGTTGCATAACTAAAAGGTTAGTTGTATATTTGCTTTATAAAGATTATTAAA
>CAZOHR010000161.1:0-8083 GCA_964579045.1 uncultured Bacteroidales bacterium
AGTTTCTTGTTTTTAGTTCTCAATAATAAAAGCACTTTTAGGTTTAATACGGATTACTTGCATGGGGCATGGGGCATGGAGCATGGGGCATGTTTCGTCTGCGCTCAACGGAACTGGAGCATGGGGCATGCTAGATACCGTATCAGTCATCACTTCGACTCCCCCGCGGGGGATCAACACACCGCACAATTTCTTTCTACCTGCTAAATAATAACAAAAATCAAACAATTCGAGCCAGCATAAAAAGTAAAAAACAGCTATGCCGGGCGACAAAACTGTTCTTTGTGAGAATTGAGATGTTATTAGAGGATATTAAAGGAAGTGCTGTTATGAGATTTTAATTCTAAATACTTGATATCTATCTGTGCTAATGTAAATATGCAAAATGTAAGTTCCAACATCCATACCATTCATGCTGATTACAGTTTTGCTATTGCTTAAGGTTTGACGGCTTACTTCGGCTCCATTACTGTCATAAATAGCATATTCTACACCCTGATACACTTGATAATTAGCCAATACACTAAAATTTCTACCATTTGATTCTGGAATAATGCTAAAACTCAACGCGTCTGAAACAGGCTGTGTAAGAGCTAAAACATCCATCTGATTTACTTTATTTTCGAGACTAAGCATATTAGGATTTGGATTATTTGCAACATTTGCTGCAATACCGGCATCGGAATAACTGACATTAGTTTCTGACAAAAAATCACCTTGTGCAGAAACTAACGATGAGATTGCTAGTAAACCTATTAATAATATTGAATAACGAGCTTTCATAATCATAAATTTTATATGACTAAATTACCTGATATAAAAACACAAGCAACTGGTTTCGTAGAAATTATAATACCGTTCATATAATTTGAAATATTTTTACAGCAGCGTATTTTGCCACATGTATATAATTTTAACTACTAAACAATAAAATATTACACCCTAATAGAATTTGAGATAATTGGCAACCATTTTACATTTCAAAATTATTAAGATTTTTTTTCGTTTTCGCTATATTATCTGGCAAACTATTTGACATAAAAATCTGTCTTAGAAAAAAAATACTAATTTTGCATGTCTTTTTAAATTTTTGAATTATGAAGAAAGCTGGTTTAATGATTTTGGTTGCGTTAATTGCCTTTTCGTGCAACGCTCAGAAGTATGAAATCAAAGTAAAGATTAATGGTGTGAGTGACACTCTTGTTTATTTAGGTCACCATTTTGGAGAAAAGAAATATGTTATAGACACTGCCAGAATAGACAGTAAGGGTTACGCTGTTTTTACTGGAGATAAGGACATTAACAGAGGTATTTATTTGCTTGTAATGCCATCGAAAGGTATGACCTATTTTGAGTTTCTGATTGGAGCATCAAAGAAATTTTCTATTGAAACAGACACGGCAAACTTTGTTGAAAATATGAAGATTAAAGGATGTAAAGAGAATTTAATCTTTAACGAATATCAGAAGAGGATGTCGGAAATTCAAAAAGAACGTGTTGATCTTAACAAACTTTATGAAGCAGCAAAAGACAATCCCGAAGAACAAAAAAGGATTAGCGATTTGATGGTAACACAAAACAAAGAGAGAGTTGCTTATATGGATAAGCTTATTGCAGATAATCCTGGGACTTTCTTCTCGAAAATACTTTTGTCGATGAAAGAAGTTGAAATCCCTGAAGCGCCAAAAGATGAAAACGGCGTGCAGATTGAAGCTGATTTCCAATATAAATACTATAAGGCTCATTATTGGGATTATATTTCTTGGGACGAAAGTGGATTATTAAGAACCCCAATTTTTGAAGGTAAAATCAACTATTACTTTGATAAAATGGTAGTTCCAACTCCCGACTCAATGATGCCTGAAGCACGCAAGTTAATTACGAGAGCTTATGAAGGTGGCGATAGTCTCATGTATCAATTTACGGCTTCACATTTACTTCACTATTTTGAGGCTTCGAAGATTATGGGCTACGATGCTGTTTTTGTTGATATCGCAGAACAATGGTACCTCAGCGGAAAAGCGTATTGGGCAGATAGCGCATTTATGTCTAAACTAGTTGATAGAGTTAATAAAATCACACCTACTAAGTTAGGAAACATCGCTACCGATTTAAAGCGCATGCAAACTATTGATGAAAAATATGTAACACTATCACAGGTAGATGCCGACTACACCGTTTTGGTATTTTATGAACCAAGTTGTGGTCATTGTAAAAAAGAAGTTCCAATTCTTATGCAGCATTTTCGCGATAGTTTACAAGCTATGAACGTAAATGTCTTTGCCCTATACACACAATATGACCGCGCCGAATGGGAAGAATTTGTAAAAGACAAAGATCTTACTGCCGACGGCTGGTACAATGTTTGGGATGGACCTTATCCTCATTCTGGATTCAGAGATTTTTACGATATTTATAGCACTCCTGTAGTTTATGTATTGGATCGTGACAAGAAAATTATCGGTAAAAGAATAGGAATGGAAAACATTAAAAGCTTGATTGAATTTGAGAATAAACGCAAGGAACGTGAGCAACCGAAATAACATATCTTTCCATAAAAACAAGCCGTATTTCGCTAAAAAGAGACACGGCTTGTTTCTTTTATTAATGTTGTTTTGCTTTTCTGCTTCTGCATATAATATAAAGCTAGAAATTGCGAATTGCCCCGACTTTTACATTTACCTAGGAGCACACAGAGGTCCCGATTTTCAAGTAATTGATTCCTTACCAGCACAGAATGGAATTGTAGTTTTCAAATCAGAGAAGAAACTTCCGGCTGGTGTATATTTTATTGTAATCCCACCACAATCTCGATTCGACTTTATTCTTGCCGACGAACAAAATATCACAATAAAAACCGATGCTCGCGATATTCTAGGAAAACTAAATATCAGTGGAGAAAAGCAATACATGGTTTTCGCCAATCTGCAACAGGACATAGCCAGAATAAACAAATTTCGCTCTCAACTAAATATGGAGCTTGAATTTTACAAATCGTTTATGCCAGATACCGTTAAATTTGTGCAGCTAAAACTCGACAGTCTCAACCTTCTACAAACTAGTTTGTACACTACTTATAAAAACCGCACTCAAGTAGGAACTTTTCTAAATAAACTACTTAGCGTTATGATACCATTTACAGCACCTAGCGAAATGGAAGTTTTAAGATATACAGATCCGGCAACACATTACGAATATTACAAAAAGCACTATCTCGACCGAATAGATTTTACAGATGCCTCAATACTTAATTCACCCGAATTTGTTTTCCACAAGCAACTCGAAGACTATTGCTTTTACTTTTTCGACACAAGAATTAATCAGCCCGAGACAGTCTATCCTGACATTGACAGTCTGATTGCTAAAACCAATAATAACCCAGAATTTCGACAATATATACTTAGTTATCTTATTGCACGTTACGAAAACCCTAGCGATCTGAGGCTTGAAGCATATTTGGTTTATGTTTATCGTAACTATTATTTAGTAAAAAAGCCCGATTGGGTAAGCGACCAGGCTTATGCAATTATGAAATTCAGAATCGGGGCAGTAGAAAATAATGTTATTGGCAATTTAGCCCGCGACCTAAACCTCCCCGACTCTACAGGTGAATATCATTCAATTTACGAGATGTACTCCGAATATAAGGTATTACTATTTTGGGAACCAGATTGTGATATTTGTAACGAAACTGCTTTAATTCTCAGTGGCCAATATCCGAAATTACTATCTAACAATATTGATATTTACGCAGTTTTAACTAATCCTGAATCGGAAGAATGGTCACCGTTTATTCAAGAAAATGCATTAGATTGGACAAATGTTTACGACCCCGACCGAAGCAGCAATTTTGAAACCTTATATGGCACATACAAGACTCCAAGAATCTACATTCTAGATAGTGACAATAAAATTATTGGCAAGGATATTAAACCAGAAAGTATCTATGAGTTTATTCAGAATTATAAAAATAAGCAAATCGAAGATAGAAATAGATTTAATTTTATTTTTGGAGGGTAGATAGTTTTTTTCAGGCCAGACTTTGAAACTAAATTTTGGCTAAAATATTTCAAAAATTTGTGGATAGATAAACGTGTTCATAGTTCTTAGCAATATTCTAACATATACCAATCTGTTTTAATTTTAACTATCCCTAAAAATACTTGTGCACCAATGCATGTAACTCATCCTTATTAATAGGTTTTGCAACATAATCGTTGCAACCAACTTCAATTGCTTTTTCTCTATCGCCCGAAAGCCCGAATGCTGTTTGTGCGATAATAATTACATCTTTGTTAAATTGCCGTATTTTTCGAGTAGCTTGATAACCATTCAAATCAGGAAGTTGAATATCCATTAAAATTAAATCAATGTCTGGATTTTTGCGACACATTTCAATGGCTTCTGTACCTGTATTTGCAATAATAACTTCTTTGCCAAATTCTTCGATATTCAAACTAATCAACATAGCCGATATTTCATCATCTTCAGCAATTAAAACTTTTAGTTTCAAACTTTGTTTTTCCGCTTCGGTTAAAATACCACTTTCGGCAATTGAATTTTTGCTAGGTTCCACATTGTATGGAATGGTAAAATAGAAAGTACTACCCTTACCTTCTTCACTTTCTACCCAAATATCACCTCCAAGCATTGCAACATAAGCTCTAGATATCGACAATCCTAAACCTACCCCCTGCCTAGCCATTTTGTCGGCAATATCAGCCTGTATAAAACGCTCAAAAATAGGTTCCTGTCTATCCTTTGGAATTCCAATACCAGTATCTTTAACGTAGAATTGCAAAACATAATCATTGTTCTTATTCTTCACAATATTATATCCAAATTCTATTGAACCTTGATCAGTGTATTTTATAGCATTTTTTACAAGATTAGAGAGAATACTAATAAACTTATCATTATCGGTAATAATAGATGATGCTTTATCAGGCAAATCGTTTTTATAAGATAATTTCAAATTTTTCTTTGCGGCATCAAGCATAAGGAGGTTGTAAACAAATTTAACTTGTTCATTAATATTTGTTTTAGAATTATATATTTCCATTGTTCCTGACTCTATCTTGGAAATACAAACGATATCGTTAATAATGTTAAGCATTCGAGCACCACTTTTTTCGATAATTTGAATATAGTTTTGCTGCTGTTCGCCGGCAAGATTCGGAACTTTTAGCAATTCTGCAAATCCCATAATGCCGTTCATCGGTGTTCGGATTTCGTGACTCATATTGGCAAGGAAAGCGGATTTGAGGCGGTCGGATTCTTCGGCTTTTTCTTTGATTTTCACAAGTTCTGCTTCGGCAAGTTTTATTTCATCGATGTCGGTGCAGGTACCAAACCATTTGATTACCTTGCCATCGGCATTTAGCACGGGTATGCCTCGGATTAGCCACCATTTGTATTCACCATCGAAACGGCGAAGGCGACATTCGATAGAATAGGTTGTTAAATGAGTTGTCGCATTTTGCCAGGCATCCCAGGCGCTCTGCTGATCGTCGGGATGGAAAGGTTTGTTCCAACCTGCACCGCAACTTTCTTCCAAGCTGAGGCCGGTATAATCTACCCATTGCTGATTGAAGAAAATATTCCATCCGTCGGGTCGGGTAATCCAAACGATTTGTGGCATCGATTCGGCCAATTGACGAAACTCCTTCTCACTTTTCATCAGTTCGTCCTCCGCCAGTTTTCTTTCGGTAATATCCCTAGTAATATTCATCAAAGCAGGAAGCTTATTGTAATTTATAAGCAGAACCGTAATTTCAACTATGACAGTACTGCCGTTTTTGTGCTTTAAACTAGTTTCAAAGTTAGAAAAGCCTTTTGTTTGCAGATCACTAAGACGTTTCACTATCTTCTCCTCTGTAGGATCAATTTCTATATCAGATGGTTTCATCTCGGATAGTTCAGCTTTTGTGTATCCTAGCATAGCTCCTGCCGATTCGTTCATCTCAATAAAATTTGACACTTTTCCGCCGGGGTAGGCATAAAAGATTGTTATTCCATCTTTGTTTGCTTCAAACAGAATGCGGTACTTTTCCTCGCTTTCTTCGGCTTTTTCTTTGGCTGCAAAAAGTTCCTCTTCAGCCTTTTTACGATTTATAATAACCACTAATTGTTCTGCAAATTTCTCTATTCTTTCTACATCTCTTTCTGTTGGAGGTGTCTTGAGATTTATATCCAACAGACCAATAATCTTCTTATCTACAATAAGGGGAACACAGACAATGCATGTTATATCTTTAAAGAAAGCAATGCTTTTTGATAAATATTTTTTAAAAGGTATGGAAGGGAAATTACTCTCAACAAAGGCCGTGATCATAGATTCTATATCATCTGTATTTTCAGTAATTCTAATTTTTCTTTCACTAATAACTTTCGAATACCAGTTATCTCCACTTAATGAAAGTTTTATTTCCTTAGGTATTTTAAAAGGAAGTATTTTTTCGAAAGCAGTAAGATATTCTTTTTTGACTTCATTATTTTTTATCGTCAAATAAGTATTGTCAGCGCTGGTTACATACACAGTCGTATGATTAGCAGAAAATGTATTATTTATCAACATTTTTGCTTTATCAATCAGGTTCTCTAGGCTCATACCCCTGTTCATGTCGGCATTTAATTCATTCATCATTTCAATGTCAAACTCCGCCAGTTTTCTTTCGGTGATATCCTGATGAACAATAACAATATTATTAACGTTTCCAGACTCATCCTTTAAAGGATAAATTCTAGTATTTAGCCAACGTTTTCTTCCTACTCCTTTTGCTTCCGTATCTCCTGTAGGATCGTAAATATATTCAGGTACAACAACAGAATTCCCTTCATAAGCACGTTTCACATAAGCTATCAATCCAGTCTCTTCGACTTCTTTGCTTTCGAGAACATTAAATATGTTTAGAGTTCGCTCTGCAGGGAAACCCCATAATTCTTCATAAGCTTTATTGACAGATATTTGCATCCCTTTAAGATCATAAAGTTCAACAACAAAAGGTGATTGTTGCATTAAGGATTTGAATTTCTCCTCACTCTCTTTAATTTTTCCTTCTGCCAGCTTTCGTTCGGTAATTATCGTAAAGTAGACCGAAATGCCACAATCCCCAGGGTGAACCCTCACATCGTACCAGTTAATATAGGGTTCTATTCCAAAAAATGTCTCAAAGCTTATTGTATTATGTTCGCTAAGCGCCTTTGTATATTTTTCTTCAAATATACTTCCCTTTGCCTCTTTAAATACTTCACTGAATATTTGCTTACCTATAACTTCATCGCTTTTTTTCAATAACAGCACTTCGGCTTTTTTGTTAAAGTAAGTAAATCTCAGTTCTTTATCGAGTGTAAAAAAGGCATCGCTGATACTTTCAATCGTACTCCTATATTTTTCTTCGCTTTCTTTTAATGCTTGCACTGCCAGCGTGCTTTCGGTGACGTCTTCCACTTTCCCAATCATACGAATTGCTTTGGCAGTTTCATCGAATATGGTTTCAGCAATGGCATGAATTATTCTGACACTTCCGTTTTTTTTAATGGTTCTGTAATTTAGATCATAAGCTCGTTTACCATTTAGTGCGTCTGTAAAAACAGAAAGTAATTCCTGACGGTCGGCAGGATGAACCAGATTTTCTACAAAGTGTGTAAATACTAATTCATTTGGCATCTGAGGATCCACATCAAATATTCTGAACATGTTCTCAGACCAAACAGCTGTATCCGTGGCAACATCATATTCCCAACTTCCAGTATGGCCAATGCGTTCAGCTTCGGCAAGATTGTGTTGGTTTCGAATCAGTTTATCCTCGTACAGCTTTCGCTCAGTCACATTTTTAAAATATCCTATTAGTCCATTAACTTCTGAATTTTCATCAAATGTCGGAATAAAACTACCATCAAAAAATTCTTCTTTCCCCAAAGCCGAAATCAAAGAAGTTTCGATGTGAAAAGGTTCCTTGGATTCCATAACATGCATCTTAACATTTGTCAGTTTATCTGCATCATCTTTGGAAAGAAAATCATAATCTGTTTTTCCCAGCATGTCTTTTTCTGTTAATCCCATTTGCGGATTTACAACTAG